>JALYLC010000870.1 GCA_030774435.1 Actinomycetota bacterium | reverse complement strand
GGGCAGCGGGGGCTGAACGTCGCGGTCATCCGCTCGACCGACAAGGGCGTTACCTGGTCGAAGCCCACAATCGTCGCCAAGCTCAACACCGTCGGTGTCACCGACCCCGATAACGGACACGGCGTCCGCACCGGCGACATCATCCCCGAGATCGCAGTCGACGAACTGAGTGGGGCGCTCTACGTCGTCTGGCAGGACGCGAGCTTCAGCGGGGGCCAGCACGACGACGTCGCATTCTCGTCGTCGACCGACGGCGGCCTGACCTGGTCGATGCCGATCAAGGTCAATCAGACGCCCGTGCCCGTCGCGGCATTCACCGCGTCGGTCGACGTCGCCGCCGACCACACCGTGGGCGTCACGTACTACGACTTCCGCGCCAACGACGCCACCCCGGGACTGCCGACGGACTACTTCCTCGTCCATTCGCACACGGGGGGCGCGAGTTGGGATCCGGAAACGCGGATCACGCCAACGTCCTTCGACATGGAATCGGCCCCAGACGCCTTTGGCTACTTCGTGGGCGACTACGAGGGGCTGACGCACGTGGGGAACAGGTTCATGCCCCTCTTCGTCCAGTCGGTCATCGCCGGCGCCGCCCAGCCGACGTCGCCTGTGGTCGACGCGACGAACCGGACCGACGCCTTCGTCACGACCGTCGGCCCGTAGCGAATCGCCCTATGCGGGGGGAACCGCGGTTCCCCCCGCCGGTTCGACGGCCGCGGTAGGCCCCACGACACTCGCCTCGAGCACGGGCGGGAGGATGAGGCGCGTGGAATGCGGAAAAACTCGGTTCCGCGTGCGATCGGCGCCTTCGAAGGACGGGTTCCAGTTTTTCGCACCCCACAGGGTTCGCCGGATCGAGAGCTTGCTCGAGACGATCGGGCCTAGCCGCTGCCGCCAGGACAGCGGACGCGGGTCGAAACATCCTGACCTCCTCTCTAGCGAAGGAGGTGCTCACTCTCGCGCCACCCCGGGCAAAGATTGCCCGAATCTCGCATGGAGCCTCTGAGAGCGCCGGCTTCGAGTCCCTCAAATCCCTGCAAGCCCTCTAACGGACTCGAACCGTTGACCCCTTCCTTACCATGGAGACCAGAGCGTCCGCACGGGTCCTGACGAGTCCTCGATAGACCTGCAATCGTGGGTTATCAGGACATTGTCGATGCTCCGGAAGACCCGCGATTCCAGCATCGCGTCAGTCGAATGTCAGTGCATTCCTCGACAGGTAGACGGGCGGCTCAGCGATCGCCTGGTCAGCGGTCGCGGCGAGGCGTCGATCTCCGGTGCGTCAGGCGCGGATCCGGGCGGCGAGCGTGGCCGCCAGCCGCAGCTCCAGGGGAGCCACGACGGAGGCGTCCGCGAGCCGAGCGGTGGTGCTGAGCGTGACCTCCGTCCTGCCGCGGCCGACGAGGACGATGTCGGTCATCACGCAGCTACCTGGGCCTATCGCAAGCTCCGTGGCAGACGAAGCGGAAGTAGCGGACAGAGCATTCGTTACTAATCCTGCACTTGGCCCCAACGCTGAACTCCGCGGCGGAACTCGCGGGCATCAGTCTGGGCCGAGCCTGTTTCGGGTCAACTCGAGCGCTCGACGCGCGCGAGCCACTCAGCGAGGAGGGCGCGCAGGAGGTCCGGTTGCTCGTGGGGTAGGGCGTGCCCCGCGTCGTCGACCACGGCGAGCGAGGCCTGCGGGTAGAGGTCGACGAAGTCGGTAGCGGCGGCATACCCGACCGTCGAGTCGAGCCGCCCCGCCACGACCACTGTCGGACCCGCGTAAGCCGGCGCATGATCGAGGGTAAGCGCCCACCGTTCGCCGATTCGCTCGAGCGCTGCCTGGTCGACGAGCCCGGCGGCTGGGGCGACGTAACGCTCGTACCGTTCGAGCATCTCCGGGGTCTGGATCACGAAGTAGCTCCGAAAGACGTCGTCACCGATCTCACCCGATCCGGCGACGACGCTGTGCTCTGGGACGTCGCCTAGTCCTGGCAACAACGGACAGACGAGCGCCAGACCAGCGACCCGCGCCGGGCGCCTGGCGGCCATCGCCTGCGCGTAGTACGCGCCCGCCGAGTGACCCATGAGGAGGTACGCAGTCCCGCCAATGACCTCGTCGGCGAAGCTGAGCAGCGTGTCGAGGACGTCGTCGGCGCTGCGCAGCGTTTCGGGAGCGATTGTCCGGCCCATCCCAGGCAGGTCAGGATAGATCCGCCGCAGCCCCGCAACCCCGTCGAAAACCAGCTCGAAGCAAGCCTCAGCCTCGCGGTGGTCGACACCCGCGCCGTGGAGCACCAGCACGGGCCGACCGGTCCCGTGCTCCACATAATGGACCACCACCTGGCCCACTCGGATCTCCATCCCCGCAGGCTAACCGCGCAGGTCTTTCGTGAACGTGAGACGCGGGATTCGAACCCGCGACCTCCCGGATCACAACCGCATTCCGTCGACTGCTCATACTTCCGGCACGGATTCTCCGGGGCAAATCGAGCGCGGCAAAGCGTCGAATGGAAGCCACGGACGCACCATCCGTTACTAATCCGTTACTTAGCCACCCCGATCGCAGCGCCCGGCGCCCGCCAGGACAGCCGTCTTGCGTCGCCGGTGAAATGAGCCGCCGGTCTGTGTAAACCGTGGTTTGCGTATGGTCTCGGGCGTGCTGGACGAGCGCAATCGCCGCAGCCGGCGGCGCCATCGCGGGCGCCGGCTACGTGCTTGCACGCCGGGCGATCACGGATACCTGGACGATTCTGATCTACCGCGTGGCACTTGGCGTGCTTGTGCGCCTCAAGGTCAGCGAGCCCTACGTCGTCGTCGCGGCGGCCATCGCCGGACTCGCCGTCACCTGAAGGAGACCGCGTGATCGTGTGCTTGCGTACCGTCTCAGTCCCGCTCGTGCAGCGCGAGCGGTTCCTGGCTTGGATTGCCGAGAACCGCGATCTGCGCGAGGCGCACGGCATCCTCGCGGAACTCGTGCTCGAGCCCACAGGCGGCGAGGGTGAGGCGATCGTGATCACCGCCTGGCCGTCGCACGAGGCTTTCGATGCCTGGATTGCGACCCCAGAGCGCGACCAACTGACCGCCTCAGACGTGCACCAATCGGTCGACTATCGCCCGATCACACGCTACGACGTCGCCGGTGGCTATCTCAACATCACAGGCCTAACCGAGGAGCAGCCATGAAATGGGTCACCCGCGAGCGCCCCAAGACCGACCGAATCGCCTGTCCCTGGCTGATCCGGAAGTTCATCGACCAAGACGCCGAGTTCCTCTACGCGCCCGCCGACAAGGTCCTCGCCGTCGCCGAGCGCGAGCAGGCGCATTCCTACGACGCGACGGGCGCGCGCTACACCCACCGCGACGGGCTCTGCTCCTTCGAGGTGCTCGTCGAGGAGTACTCCATCGACGATCCCGCGGTGCGTCTGCTGGCGCGCATCGTCCACGGCGCCGACGTATCCGAGGACCGCGACGCGACCCCGCAAAGCCGCGGGCTGCTCGCGATCGCCGAGGGCTTTTACCTGCTCGAGCTCGGCGATCATCGCCAGCTCGAACTCTCGCTGCCGGTCTACGACGCCCTCTACGCGTGGTGCCAGCACGAGGTGTCCGCTGCGCAGTGACGCGCGCCTGATCCTGTCAGTCCAAGCGCTGCGCGCCTTCGCGTACGGCGCCGGCAGCGTGCTACTCGCGATCAGCCTTGCGCATGGCGGCCTCTCGCCCGCGCGCGTCGGCATCGTGCTCGCCGCGCTCGTCGCCGGGATCGCGCTCGCCTCACTGCTACTCGCGCGCTACGGCGAGCGCGTCGGGCGGCGCCGCGCCTACGCGCTGCTCCTGGCGCTGATGGCGATCGCGGGCGCCGTCTTCGCGCTCACAACGATCCTCCCGCTGCTCGTGCTGGCGGCGCTGACGGGAGCGATCTCGAGCGATGTCGTCGAGTCCGGCCCCTTCACCTCGCTCGAGCAGGCAATGCTCGCCAACGAACCCGCCGCGACACGCCTGCGACTATTCGGCACCTACAACATCGTCGCGACACTGGCTGGATCGCTCGGCGCGCTCGCAGCCGGCGGCCCCGCTTTGCTCTCCGGCCTGATCGCGTCGGCCCCGTCTGACCAGCATTGGCTGCTGATCTACCCGGCCTGCGCGATCATCGCCCTCCCACTCGCGCTGCGACTGACCGCCGGAGTCGAGGCGCCCCGCGCCGCCAGGGCGACCGCGCCACGCGCGACGCTTCAACGCTCGCGCGGGATCGTCCTCCGACTCTCCGGGCTCTTCGCAGTCGACAGCCTGGCCGGAGGATTCGTCGTCCAGGCCTACATCGCCTACTGGCTGTCCCACCGCTTCGCTGCCTCGACCGAGCTCATCGGCCTCGTCTTCTTCGCCATCGGGATCCTCCAGGCCGCCAGCTTCCGCGCCGCCGTCACCCTCGGCAACCGCATCGGCCTCCTCAACACCATGGTCCTCACGCACCTGCCGTCCAACATCCTGCTCGGAGCCATCGCCTTCGCGCCCAACCTCCAGACCGCGATCGCGCTGCTGCTGGCCCGCTTCGCGCTCAGCCAGATGGACCTCCCCGCGCGCCAGGTCTACGTCGCCTCGCTCGTCGCTCCCGACGAACGCACGGCCGCCGCCGCCTACACCAACACCGCTCGCTACCTCGTACGACCCGTCGGTCCCATCGCAAGCGGCGCGCTGCTCGGCGCCGGACTGGCCGGAGCCCCCTTCCTGATCGCCGGCGCCGCCAAGGTCGCCTACGACCTCGCGCTCTACCGCGTCTTCCGCCCGGTGCCTGTTCCCAACCAGGAACCCAGCTAGGGCGTAGGCTCAGCATGCAACCCAGGCATGGTCGAGCCAAGTTCGTCGCGCGTGCGCTCGTCGGCCTCGCTGTCCTCGTCGCGAGCGGGATGGCCAGCGGGACGGGGCCGCCTTGGCGGGTCGTGGCGAACCTACCGCTCGGCGGGCACAGCCCCCGCTTCGACTATCAAGCCCTCGACTCGCGCGCTCAGCGCCTCTACATCGCTCATCAGGGCGACGGCGCGATCGTGGTCGTCGACCTCCGCAAGCGGTCGGTGATCGACACGATCCGCGGGCTCCCCAACGTGCACGGCCTCCTCCTCGTAGCACGGCTGCACCGCCTGTTCGCAACAGCCACAGGCTCGCACCAACTCGTCGTGATCGACACCCGCACACGACGCGTGCTCTCACGCCACCGCGCCGGAATCGTGCCCGACGGAATGGCCTACGACCCCCGCGGGCACGCGCTCTACATCTCCGACGAGCGACCAGCCGGCGCGCTGGTGATCGCCGATGCCCGCACCGGGCGAAGCATCACCACCATCCCTCTCGCAGGATCGGCCGGCAACGTTCAGTACGACCCCACGCGGCAGCGCATCCTCGTCGGCGTCGAAACGCGCGACCAACTCGCGATCATCGACCCCACCCAGCACAGCATCACGATTCGCGTGCCGCTCCCAGGCTGTGACGCGAACCACAGTCTGCTCATGGACGACGCCGCGCGCCTGCTGCTCGTGGGCTGCTCGGGAAACGGACGCCTGCTCATTCTCGACGCCGATATCTACACGCCCGTCGGCCACATCGACGGCGCCGGACACATCGACGTACTCGCCCTCGACCCCGCCACACAGCAGGCCTTCGTCACCGCCGAGGACGGCCGCGTAACCCTGCTGCAGCTACGTGGCCATGCGCGACCACGAATCGTGGGTCGCGAGCGGCTCCTCCGAGCGCACACCATTGCGATCGATCCACGAACCCACCTCGCCTACCTACCACTCGGCCGCGCAACCGGCAAATCCACCCTGCGCATCCTGCAACCGACGCATCCGCCGGGGCCCGCGTTCCAGACCGGCAACTCCTTATTCACGGTGCCGTGAGACAGCGCCCAGGCGAATTGCTCTTGCTTCGGTTCGTCGGGCTGGACGAGGGGCGCAGCGTCATTCGGAGGCTGGGCGTCCATGACGCCAACGGTACGTCCGCCGCCGGCCGACCGCCGGGAGGACAGCTCCCGCCGAGCGGTTTGAGTTCTGTTTGAGTGCTACTGCCGGGCTTCGCGGGAGACTCGGCTGCCTGTAGAGCGACACCAATCCGGCGTGGTTACGTGGCATGCGGATGAGAGGACTTGAACCTACGGAGGGCGCTCTTCGGCCTTAGCTGGGCAAGCGGAATGCCTGCAAGGCGGCATTTTGTATTGTCCGTCAGAGTCCGCCAGCGGTCGTGGTTGGCGGTCTGACTGTCACCAAACTGTCCTCAGACGGCGCTCGGACGAGCCAGATTTCACCAGGTCTTCGGAACCTCGTTGGGCGCTACGCTGTATTCCGGTCATGAGCCATGCCGTCGCAGCCGGGCTCGTCGCAGGAGCGCTGCTCGCCCTCCCCGCCATCGCCACAGCGGGGGCGCCCAACTACGATTGCCGAATTGCGGGCGGGGGCCGAATCGCGATCGACCAGTGGGCGGCTGTCATCGCGGCGAGCGGATTCGAGCATAGGCCGATCGCCTGGGGCAGGCGGCTTCGATCCGCCAGAACGGCCCATCGCTTGACCTTCGAGCGAAGTTGGACGGCACGACCTGGACCGTCGCCGTGCGGGGATCCGGCTCGACGCTTGCGATCACGCGTCCCGCGGGCAACCTCGCCGGCCGCTGTGCGTTCATCCCAGGCAACTACGTCCTACGTCGAGCCAGCCGCGGGGGGTTCACGATGCGCGCGGCGCCCTCGGTCCACGCGAAGTTGCTCGCACGCATCCCGCTCGGCTCGCCGATTTGGCAGGACCCCAACCGCGCGCTGCGTGGTTCCTGGATGCCCGTGCGCACAACAGTCATGCGCAACGGAACGCTGCAACCGCTAGACGGCTGGCTGCGACAAGCGCGGATCGAACCGATCTTCGTCAATCGCAGCGCCTCGAATTGATCGCGG
>JALYLC010000869.1 GCA_030774435.1 Actinomycetota bacterium | reverse complement strand
CGCCGCGTGGGCCGCATCGAGACGACGCAGCTGCGGACGTTCGCGGCGTCGTTGGGCCCGCAGGACCACGTGGTCTTGGAGTCGACGGCGATGACGTGGGCGATCGCCGAACTCTTCTCGGAGCACGCGGGCCGCGTGACGGTGTCTAACCCGATGCGCACGCGAGCGATCGCCAGCGCGAAGGTCAAGACCGACAAGATCGATGCCAAGGTGCTCGCGCAGCTGGGCGCGGCGGACTTTCTGCCGGAGGTGTGGGCGCCGGACGTGGTCACGCGCGCGTTGCGGCGTCGGGTCGCGCACCGCAGCAGCCTGGTGCGCCAGCGCACACGGTTGCGCAACCAGATCCACGCGGTGCTGGCGCGCAACCTGATCGACGTGCCCGTGACCGACCTCTTCGGCCAAGGCGGCCGCGCGTGGCTGGCCGAGCTGGTGTTGGCCGATCATGAGTGCGAGCAGGTCGACAGCAACCTGCGCTTGCACGACGCCCTGGACGTCGAGGTCGAGCTCGTCGAGCGCCAGTTGGCCGAGCAGGCGCTCGCCCGCGCCGACGTGCGTCACTTGATGACGATCCCCGGTGTCGGCGCGATCACCGCGCTGGCGCTGGTGGCGGTCATCGGCGACGTCACGCGGTTCCCCAGCCCCCGCCAGCTCGTCGGCTACCTCGGCTTGGACCCGCGGGTCCGCCAGTCCGGCGAGAAGGCCGCCCGCCACGGTCACATCTCACGCGCCGGACAGGCCCACGCCCGCGGGCTCCTCGTCGAGGCCGCGCACACCGCGATCCGCACCCCCGGTCCGCTGCACGCCTTCCACGCGCGCATCGCGGCCAGGCGCGGCAAGCAGATCGCGCTCTGCGCGACCGCCCGCAAGCTGGCCGTGCTCGCCTGGCATCTGCTGAGCAAGGACGAGGACTACCGCTACGGCGCGGCGACGATCACCCAGCGCAAGCTGCGCGCGCTGCAGCGCAAGGCCGGCGACACGGGCCCGAAGATCAGCCTCGCCGGCGAGACCAGGCGCAAGGTCCTCGAGCGCCGCTTCCTGCAGGAGGCCGAGCGCAACTACCGCAACTACGTGGCGACGAAGGCGGTGAGGGGCGCGGGTGCCGCCAACGGGGACACGACTGTTGTGGCCGTCAAAGCGGCAGACGAAGCGCGGCAGGCTCCACAGTCCCCAGAGGCCTGCTCTTCTCGTTCGGGGTCACCCGCGCCAGAAGGGATTCTTGCACCCAGCCCTTGACGTTTTCATCCGTATTCGCGCCTGGCGGCGCGTGGATCGGTACGGTCGCGTCAACCTAATCGTGGAGGTTGCTGCCGTGTATGTACGTGTCGTCAGATTCAGCGATGTGAGCGCCGAGCGAATCGAAGGGCTGCGGGCCCGCATCGAGGAGTCCGACGGACCGCCGCCCGGTGTCCCGACCACGGGCCTGAAGGTGCTGTACGACGGAGAACAGGGCACGGCCGTGGTGCTCCAGTACTTCGCGACCGCGGAGGACATGGATGCTGGGGCCCAGGCGTTCAGCGCGATGGACGCGGCCGAGACGCCGGGAACGCGCGCCTCCGTGGACATGTGCGAGATCAAGCTCGAGGTCGAGGCGTCCTGACGCTGGGCTAGCTCGTCGAGCCCAGGCGGCGATCGCGTGGCCGACCTGCCTGCAGGACAGCAGGCGTCCCAGGCACCCGAGCGGGCCTCGCTCGTCGCGCTAGGCGATCGCGGGAGGTCGGCCTCTGGGCCGAGTGCCGCTCGGGCTCACCACCCTGCGCGATCGCGTCGTCGACGAGCGCGTCGTCACCGGAGCGCCCGCGATAGCCGCGGCATGGCACCTCACCAGGGCCTCGGCGACGAGGGCGCGGCCCACTCCGGTGCCTTGCCGCTCCGGCACGACGGCCATGTTCTTGAGCTCGATCTCGCCCTACCCCGTCGTCTCCACGAGCTGGAGATGACCGATCGCCACCCGACCGCGAAGGACCACAGGGACCCGCCCCAGTTCGAGGTACTCGTCCAGTTGGCTCCGGGGATCGTCAGCGAGCTCGAACAGCGGTCGCAACTCCGCGCGTGGGCCCGAATGCCAGTCGATCTGCACCGTCACGCGGGGGAGGACAGTACGCGAGGGCCAGCGACTGCAGCTCGACCGACAGCCTGAGCCGCGGCGGGTCGAGCGCATCAACTCTGCCAGGCGAGAGTGCCATCTCACGAAGGTTCATGTGCGAGCCTCCACCGCGCGGGCGTAGTGTTGGCGGCCACGGAGCCCCCCGTGAACCACCCGCCGCGCGATTCCCCGACCACCATCGAGCAGTTGCTCGCCGCAGCCCGCGGTCAGCTCACCCGGTTGAGCCCACGGGAGGCCGATGCCGCGATGCGCGACGGCGCGAAGCTGGTCGACATCCGCTCCGACCGCCAGCGTGCCGCTGACGGCACGATCCCGGGCGCGTACTTCGTGCCCCGCAACGTGCTCGAATGGCGCCTCGACCCCGCGTGCGCTCACCGCGACGCTGAGCTCGCCCGAGGCGACGCCGCGCTGATCCTGATCTGCGACGAGGGCTATCAATCCAGCCTCGCCGCCGCCACGGTCCGACGATTCGGGGAGCGTCCGGTCACAGACGTCGTCGGCGGATTCCGCGCGTGGAGAGCCGCGGGGCTCCCCGTCCGGTCAAAGTAGCCGCGCAGCGGTGGCGATCCTCGACCGGACGCCGTTGGTCTGAGATGCTCAGTGGCCTGGTCCCGACTGGAGGGCGGCGATGAAGATCACGTACTTCGTCAGCGCGGGCGTGGGCGACGCGACGCGCGCGTCGATCCCGCTGCATCTGGCGGCCAACGGCTCGGTCGAGGTGGGGCAGGAGACGTCCATCATCCTCGGGGGCGATGCGGCCGAGTTGCTGCTGGGCGACAACGTCGAGACGCTCGAGGGCGTGGGCGTGCCGCCCGCGCGCGAGTTGCTCGCCAAGCTCCGGGACCACGCGGTCCCGGTGTTTGTCTGAAAGGGCTGCGCCGTCGCCCGTGGGGCGAACGACAACGACCTGGAGAAGGTCAACGGCAGCTGGGTGGCCCCGCCTGATGTCGCACGGCTCTTTGCCGAGAGTGACCGCGTCGTGACCTTCTGAGCGACCATGACCTCGCGGGTGAGGAGCTCGAGCCGAAGTCACCTGTGAGCTCTGAATGCTGTTGCGTCAGGGCGTAGCAGCTGGCGTCCTCGAGTCGAGTGCGTCGTCTTTCGTGCGACAGCGTCCCAGGCGCGCGGCGATGCTCGACTTGCAACGCTCCCTCGAGGACGCGACGATCTCATCTCCACGGACGAGAGGAAGCTTCGATGGCCGGTGTGCAATCACGTGATTTCGATTCGCCTGACGAGACGCGAACTCCGGACAAGACGCAGGTGGATGTCGTGCGCATGGGCGGGACCACCGTCGGGCGGTTTGCGTTCGAGCCGGGGTGGCGGTGGTCGGAGTGCGTCAAGCCGGTCGCCGGCACTGAGAGCTGCGAGGCGCGTCATGTCGGTGTCGTCCACTCCGGCCGACTGGTGGTGAGCCATGAGGACGGGACCGAGGTCGAGCTCAGCCCGGGCGAGGCGTACATCATCGAGCCCGGTCACGATGCCTGGGTCGTCGGAGACGAGCGGTTCGTCGGCTTCGAGTTCGAGTCGCGATCGGCGGAGGATTACGCCAAGGGCTGAACGGTCGTAGCCCGCCGATGCACGGCTCCGCGCGGCGCTCGTCGCGCGGTGCGTGAGGAGTCACCTCCGCACATGGGGAGCGAACCGCGCCGGTGCTGCGTTTCGCGTCGCTCCCCTGACAGCTCGCTGCTGCCTCGGACCAGCAGCCGCAAGCCGCGAGCCACTCCTCCATTGCGCTAGTTGCGAGCGTTTCCGTAGCCGAGCCCGAGACGCCCGCTCCGGACGATCTGGGGGCGCGCGGTTCGGCCGGGCACGGACGCCCGCAACGGCAGCGAAAAGGGGGCGCGAACTGGCGGCGGATCGGACTCTTCCTGCTCGTCCCGAGCGGTCGTCTGAGACGCTTGTCAAGGGACGCTCGCAAGTCGCGCAGAGGAGCATCAGCCAAAGGAGCAGTCGACGGTGACTTTCTTCAGAGCGCGTTCGAGGCGCCCGAGCTCTTGATCATCGAGCTGGGCGACGAACAGCTTCGAGATTCCGCGGGCATGCACGGGCGCCGTGTCGGCGAGGCGGGCGATGCCCGCCTCGGTGAGCGCCACGACGATGCCGCGGGCGTCGGTACTCGCTCTGTCTCGGCGGACGAGGCCTTCATCCACCAACCGGGCGACGCGACGAGTCATGCCCGATCGAGAGATGAGCGCCCGGTCCGCCAGCTCTGTTATGCGCAATTCACCGTGGGCCTGCGCCAGCTGAGCGAGGACGTCGAAGTCAGCGAGGGACAGGCCCGTCTCTCGCTCCAGGTCCGTGTCGAGTCGGCGCATGAGCGTGGCATGGGCCCGCAGCAGAGAACTCCAGGCCTCTAAGCCGCGCCGGTCTGGCACCTGGTCCGTCACGAGCCGGTCGAAGAGCTCCGCGACATCGGTCTCGTGAGGTATTTGCATCTGCACCTATATCCGCTAGGGTATTTGCAAATGCAAGTATAGGCTGAATGAGGCAGCCCGGGAAAGGAGCCGCCGTGACTGAATCCACGTTGGGCGTCGGCATCGTGGGGGTCAGCCCACACCGAGGCTGGGCCGCGACCGCGCACATTCCGGCGTTGCGCGCGCTGCCGAACTACGAGATTCGGGCGCTCAGCGCGCAGAGCGCAGAATCCGCGCGCGCCCTGGGCAAGGTGTTCGGGGTCAGCGCGGTGTTCTCAGACCATGAGCAGATGGTGACCCAGCCGGAGATCGACCTGGTCGCCGTCACGGTCAAGGTCCCGCATCATCGCGAGCTCGTCGCCGCGGCACTTGACGCTGACAAGGCCGTCTATTGCGAGTGGCCGCTCGGCCGCGACCTCGACGACGCGCGCGCGATGGCCGCACTGGCCGCCAAGCGAGGAGTCCGCACGGTCGTCGGGTTGCAGGGCCGCCAGGCCCCGGCAATCGAGTTCGTCCAAGAGCTGCTCAGCGACGGATACCTCGGCGAGGTCCTGTCAACAACCATGGTCGGGCTGTCAGTGCCGGGTGACGTCGTGGTCCAGCCCAACGCCTACATGCTCGACAAGATCAACGGCGCCAACGCGCTCACGATCGCCGTCGGCCACAGTCTGGACACCCTCAACTACGTACTGGGCGAGTTCGCCGATCTGTCCGCCCTGTCGGATCTTCGCCGGCCGCTCATCACTATCGGAGAGACCGGCGAACAGCTCGTCAAGACGGCGGCCGACCAGATCGCGCTGATCGGCACCCTCACCTCCGGGGTGACGGCGAGCATCCACATCCGCGAGGCAGTGGCGGGAGGCATCGGGTTCCTGTGGGAAATCAACGGAACCGACGGAACGCTTCGCGTTACCGCTGACGCTCCATACCCCGGAATCGTCGCCTTGACCGTTGCGGGTGCACGCGGGGCAGACGACCCCGCCGAGCTTGCTGTCCCGCCGGCATTGACCGAGAAATGGCCCGAACTGACCAGTCTGAACGGAACGCCTGCCTACAACATCGGGCGTGCCTACGCCGCGTTCTCGGCGGACATCGACAACGGGACTCACACCGTCCCGGACTTCGCCGACGCCGTCCAGCGCCACGAAGTCATCGACGCCATCGAGAGCTCCGCGACATCAGGCGAACGCGTGCGCGCATTGCCGCTGGCGTGAGCGGCGCACTCGCGGTTTCACGCCTGGATGCAGTCGTCTCGGGTGAAGCCCATTAGGCGCCTGCTTGGGACGAGTTGCGGGTGCGAGCGAAGGCGCCGGGCAAGGTCCGGTGGCGATCGCCTTGCTTCGAGA
>JALYLC010000868.1 GCA_030774435.1 Actinomycetota bacterium | reverse complement strand
CGGCGCAGGCGTGCAGGTCGCGCCCGCGCGGGCGGCCCATGCCCACGATGCGCACGAAGCCGCCCAGCGGGATCAGCCCGATGCCGTACTCGGTCTCGCCGAAGCTGCGCTTGGCGACCGCCGGCGGGAAGCCCACGTAGAACTTGGTCACCCGCATGCCCACGGCCTTGGCGACGAGGAAATGCCCGAGCTCGTGGATGAAGACGAGCGCGAGCAGGCCGCCGATGGCGATCAGGCTGCTCAGCCGGGCACCCCTGTCGCGAGCGCCTCGCGCACCGTCGCGCGCGCCGCCTGATCGGCGGCTCGCACCTGCTCGCGGGCGCTGAGCGGCTCGCTGGAGCACGCCTCCAGCGCGCGCTCGACGAGCGCCGGGATGTCGACGAAGCGGCAGCGCGCGCTCAGGAACGCCGCCACGGCCTCCTCGTCGGCCGCGTTCAGGGCGCATGGCGCCAGGCCGCCGGCAAGGCCTGCGGCGCGTGCCAGGGCGAGACAGCGGAACGTCTCGCTGTCGGCGGGCTCGAAGGTCAGCGAGAGCGAGCTGGCCAGATCGAGGCGCGGGGCAGCGACGGGCGGGCGGCGCGGATACGCGAGGGCGTAGGCGATCGGGACGCGCATGTCGGGCAGGCTGAGGTGCGCGAGCAGGGCACCGTCGCGCAGGCGCACGAGCCCATGCACGATCGACTGCGGGTGCACGACGACCTCGATCCGCTCGTAGGGCACGCCGAACAGCCAGTGCGCCTCGATGATCTCGAGCCCCTTGTTCATGAGCGTCGCCGAGTCGATCGTGATGCGCGCGCCCATCGTCCAGGTCGGGTGTCGCAGCGCCTGCTCCGCGGTGACCTCGGCGAGCTCGGCCGCCGAGCGGCCGCGGAAGGGACCGCCGCTCGCGGTCACGATCAGCGCCTCGACGGCCTCGGGCTCCTCGCCGGCCAGTAACTGGTGCAGGGCGGAGTGCTCGGAGTCGACCGGGAGCAGCCGGGCTACGCCGCGCGCAAGGGCCTCGCGCACGAGCGGGCCGCCGGCGACGAGGCTCTCCTTGTTCGCGAGCGCGACGTCGATCCCGGCCTCGAGCGCCGCCAGCGTCGCGTCCAGCCCGGCGGCGCCGACGACGGCGTTCAGGATAACGTCGGCCCCGCTCTCGGCGCCGAGTTGCGCGACGCCCTCCTGGCCCTCCAGGACGCGGCCGGAGAAGCGGGCGCGCGCAGCGCCTGCCGCTGCGGCATCGGCCAGCGCAATCATGCCCACGCCGAGGCGCTCGGCCTCGCGCACGACGCCCTCGGCGTCGCTGCCCGCTGCGAGCGCGCAGACGCGCAGATCGGGGTCGTCGTCGCAGACCTGGATCGCCTGCCGGCCGATCGAGCCGGTGCTGCCGAGAAGGGCGACGCTGCGCATCAACCGCAGCGTAGGTCAGGCCCGGATTCGCCGAGGCGCGTGATCGTCAGGGGCTCCCGGGACGTTCTCACGAGTGTCCGGACCCGCGCGAATCGCGAATCCGGGCCCGCTATCGCTCAGGCCTTGCCGAGCAAGGCGACGATCACGAGTGCGGCCGGCCCGGCGAACAGCAGCGCGTCGATGCGATCCAGCACGCCGCCGTGGCCCGCCAGCAGCGTGCCGGAGTCCTTGACGCCGAGGTCGCGCTTGAGGAACGACTCGAAGAGGTCGCCGAGCGGCGCCGCGAGCGCGACGCCGACGCCCACGAGCAGCGCCTGCGGGTTGCTGAACCCCTCACGATAGAGCGTGACCCAGGTCGTGAAGATGCCTGCCGCCAGGCCGATCACGAACCCCTCGACCGTCTTCTTGGGCGAGATCGCGGGCGCCAGCCGGTGGCGCCCGAGCAGACGGCCGCCGAAGTAGGCGAAGATGTCGGACGCCCACGTGCCGAGCAGCACCGCCAGGACGAGGTTGAAGCCGAAGACGTCGCTCGCGCCCGTGAGCCCGCGCAGCGCGACGAGGCTGGCCATGCCGCCGCCGATGTAGAGCGCCCCGAACGTCGTGACCGCGACGGAGCCGAGCGCCGACTCGCGCGACGCGACGCCCGCGACGACGAGGAACGTGATCGGGATGCTCGCCGCCAGTGCCGCCAGCGACCAGCCGATGCCGGACTGCCACGTCGCCAGCACCATCGCGAGACCTGCGGCGAATCCGGTCAGCGGGATCGGGCGCAGCCCGCGCCCCATGCGGAAGAACTCGTCCAGCGCCAGCGCGCAGACCAGGAGCGCGAGCAACAGCATGGCGACGCCGCCGAGCCACACGCACGCGAGGGCGACCGGCGCCAGCAGGGCGGCGACGAGCACACGGCCGAGGAGATCGCTCACCGCGCTCCGAAGCGCCGGCGCCGGCCGGCGTACTCGGCGAGTGCCTCGCGCAGCGGCCCCTCGCCGAAGTCGGGCCAGAGCGTGGGCAGGAACACGTACTCGCTGTAGGCGGTCTGCCAGAGCAGGAAGTTCGAGAGCCGCTGCTCGCCCGACGTGCGGATGACGAGGTCGGGCTCCGGCATGTCCGGGGCGCTCAGGCGGGCTGCCAGCGCCGCCTCGTCGACGTCCTCGGCGGCGACGCCGTCGCGCACGAGCGCGCGCGCCGCCTCCACGAGTTCCGAGCGGCCGCCGTAGTCGAAGCAGATCCAGAGCGTCAGCGCGCCATTGGCGGCCGTGTCGCGCTCGGTGTTCTCGATCAGCCGGCGCACCTCGGGCGAGCAGCGGTCGCGGCGCCCCACGAAGCGCACGCGCACGCCCATGCGGCCCATGTCGGGGAACTCGCGCTGGATCGTCTCCGCGAGCAGGTCGAGCAGGCCGCGCACCTCGTCGTCGGGCCGGTTCCAGTTCTCGGTCGAGAACGCGAAGACCGCCAGCGAGTTCACGCCGAGGTCGAGACAGGCCTCCACCGTGCGCCGCAGCGCGCGGGTGCCCGCGCTGTGCCCCGCGAGCACCGGCAGGCCGCGCGAACGCGCCCAGCGCGCGTTGCCGTCCATGATGATCGCGACCGAGCGCGCGCTGTCAGGCAGCGCCGGCTCGGCGGGCCGCGACGCTCGCTTGAGCAGGCGCAGGCGTTCCAGGACTCGGGACATGGTCGTTGGGAAGACCCTCTGGGCGTGACCGAGTCCCGACCGGTCCTAGACCTCGAGGATCTCGGCTTCCTTGCCCTTCAGCACGTCGTCGATGCGCTTCACGTGCTCGTCCGTCAGCTTCTGCACCCGCTCCTCCGCGCGGTGCACCTCGTCGGCCTGCGCCTCGCCCGCGCGGTCGAGATCCTTGAGATGGTGCAGCGCGTCGCGGCGCACGTTGCGCACGGCGATGCGACCCTCCTCCGCGATGTGGCGCGCCACCTTGACCAGGTCCTTGCGCCGATCCTCCGTCAGTTGCGGGATCGGCAGGCGCACGACGTTGCCGTCGTTTGCCGGGTTGAGGCCGAGATCCGATTCCAGCACGGCGCGCTCGATCTCCTTGATCGCGCTCTTGTCGTAGGGCGTGATCATGAGCATGCGCGCGTCCGGAACGCTGATCTGCGCCAGCTGGTTGAGCGGCGTGCGCGTGCCGTAGTACTCCACCTGGATGCGGTCGAGCAGCGCTGCGGAGGCACGGCCCGTGCGCACGCCGGTGAGCTCGTGGCGCATGGCCTCGACGCTCTTGTCCATGCGAGTCCTGGCGTCATCTACCAACTCGTCGACCGTCATCTGGAGTCCTCTCCGGACGCAACGTCCTCGGGGGGCAGGGGTCCCACGCGGCGGGTCGTGCTCACGACCGTGCCGATGTCCTCGCCGCGCACCACCCGACCGATGTTGGCTGCGTCGTCGATGTTGAAGACGTAGATCGGCATGTCGTTGTCCATGCAGAGCGAGAGCGCGGTGGCGTCCATCACCTTGAGCTGGCGCTCCAGCGCCTCGCGGTGCGAGACCTCGGGCAGGAACTTGGCGGTCGGCGTGGTGGCCGGATCGGCGTCGTAGACGCCGTCCACGCCGTTCTTGGCCATCAGCAGCGCCTGGGCGCCGATCTCGCAGGCGCGCAGCGCGGCTCCCGTGTCGGTCGTGAAGAACGGGTTGCCCGTGCCGGCCGCGAACACGACGATGCGGTTCTTCTCGAGGTGCCGCATGGCGCGCCGGCGGATGTACGGCTCGGCGACCTCGGCGACGTCGAGCGCCGACTGCACGCGCGTCGGAGTGCCCTCGCGCTCGAGGGCGTCCTGCAGCGCCACGGCGTTGAGCACGGTGGCGAGCATGCCGCAGTAGTCGGCCGTGGCGCGGTCCATGCCGCTCGCGCTCTCCTGCAGGCCGCGCCAGATGTTGCCCGCGCCCACGACCACGGCGACCTGCACCCCGCTGGCGCGCACGGCCGCGAGCTCGCGCGCGATCACCCTGACCGTCTCGGGATCCTGTCCGTAGGTCCGCTTGCCGAGCAGCGCTTCGCCCGACAGCTTGATCAGGACGCGGTGAAACGGCCCGCGGCCTTCGACGGATGGGGCGGGTTCGCTCACCTCAGCGGTATCGAACGCGATCGGGTCCCCGTTCGCAACTCAGGCGCCGCGCTCGTAGCGCGTGAACCGCTTGATCTGGACGTTCTCGCCCGTCTTCGCGGCGATCTCGGTGCGCAGGTCGTCGACCGTGCGGTCGCTGTCGCGCACGTAGGGCTGCTCGAGCAGGCAGACCGTCGAGAGCCACTTGTCGAGCTTGCCCTGCGCGATCTTGTCGCGCACGTTCTCCGGCTTGTCGGCGGCCTGCGCGCGGTAGATGTCGAGCTCGCTCTCGATGATCTCGGCGGGCACGTCCTCACGGCTGACCCAGCGGGCGTCGGCGCTCGCCGAGATCTGCAGCGCGACCTCGTGCGCGAACGACTTGAACTCGTCGGTGCCGGCCACGAAGTCGGTTTCGCAGCCGATCTCCACGAGCACGCCGATGCGGCCGCCGTGCACGTAGGCCTCGATCAGGCCCTCCGTGGTGGTGCGGTCGGCGCGCTTGCCGGTCTTGGCGATGCCGCGCTCGCGCAGCAGCTTGACTGCCGCGTCCTGATCGCCCGCGCTCTCGCGCAGGGCGTTCTTGCATTCCATGATGCCGGCGCCTGTGGCCTCGCGAAGGGCCTTGACCTCGGCTGCCGTTGCCTCGTAGTCGCTCACGCTGCAGGCTCCCCGGCGGGCGCCGGCGCCTCCCCCTCGACCTCCGCGGCCTCGGCAGCGGCTGCTGCCTCGGCG
>JALYLC010000867.1 GCA_030774435.1 Actinomycetota bacterium | reverse complement strand
CCCTCGCCCTGCGCGTCCTCACGCGCGTGTTCGACGAGGGCGCGTACGCAGACCGCGCCTTCTCCGGCGAGGCCGAGCGGGCGCGCGTCGACGCGCGCGAGCGCGCCCTCGCCATGCACCTCGCATTCGGGACCGTTCAGCGCCGGCGAACGCTCGACGCGGCACTCGAGGAGATCGCCGGCCGGCCGGTACGGCGACTGGAGCGGCGGCTCGCACACGTGCTGCAGCTCGGCGTCTTCCAGATCCTGTTCGCCGACGGGATCCCGCCGCATGCAGCGGTTTCGGAGAGCGTGGAACTGGCGCGCCGCGAGATCGGCCCTCGCGCGACCGGCCTCGTCAACGCCGTGCTGCGACGCGTCGCCAGGGAGGGGCCGGAGTGGTACGCCGCGCTGCCCGAGGGAACGCCCGACGAGGCCGCCCTGCGCCACTCGCTGCCCGACTGGATCGCCGAGCTCTGGTTCGACGCATACGGCGAGGAACGGGCGCGCGCGCTGTGTGCCGCCGCCAATCGCGCGCCGGCGTTGTCGCTGTGGCCGAACCCGCTGCGTGACGGCGAAGCCGTGCTGCAGTCCTGGCTGGCAGAGGCCGGCGCCGAGGCCGAGCGCGACGCGGCGACGGGAGTTCTGCGGGTGGCGGGCCCGCTCGACGTCGCCGGCTCGGACGCCTTCGCGAAGGGAGCGGTCGTCCCGATCGCCCGTGCCGCCGTCCTGATCGCGCGGCGCGTCGGTGCGGGGCCTGGCATGCGCGTCCTCGACCTATGTGCGGCCCCCGGCGGCAAGACCGCCGTGCTCGCTGCGAGCGGGGCCGAGGTGACAGCGGTCGACGCCCATCCCGCTCGCGCGAAGGCGCTCGAGGCCACGCTGCGCCGCCTCGGAGTCGAGGCCGAAGTCGTCGCGGCCGACGGCCGTGCGTATCGCGGAGGCCCGTTCGACCGCATCCTCATCGACGCTCCCTGCAGCGGCCTGGGAGTGCTCGCAGGCCGCCCAGACGCGCGCTGGCGCCGCACGCCCGAGGACGCCGAGGAGCTGGCAGCGCTCCAGACGGAGCTGGTGCGCCAAGCGCAAACGCTGCTCGCACCCGCAGGCGAGCTGCACTTCGCAGTCTGCACCCTCAACCCCGAAGAAAACGAAGCAATCCCCCCAGCAGCCGGTCTGGTCGCCCAAGACGAGCTCCGCACCTGGCCCGACGAAGGCGACGACGGCTTCTACGCAGCCCGTCTCGAGCCCCCAGCCTGAGCAAAGCCCACCCGTCGCGAGACACTTGCAGCCGCTGACCGGCGGCCGGGCTAGCGCGTGTAGGTGCGCTTGCCTCCGACTGTGAGCGAGTCGAGGATGCCCACGATGGCCGCGTCGATCGGGCCCGGCGTGCGGATCGCTTCGCGTGCGGCCGAGCCCTGGGCGACGAGCACGAGCTCGCCGTCGCCTGCTCCGACCGTGTCGACGGCGACGAACGGCTCGCCCGCGTCGGCGCCGGCGCTGTCGGCCGGGCGCACGATCATGAGCGACACGGCGCGCAGGGACTCGGTCTTGACGGTGGCGACGGCTTGGCCGATCACCCGGCAGACGATCATCGGCGTATCGTAGGGACGCAGCGCGGGTGGGGCTCCACCGGGTTGAGACGCGCTGCAGGGCTACACTCGTTTCCGTGAGCTGGCCGGCTGGGAAATTCGTGCTGCCCTCGATCCTCTCGGCCGACTTCGGGGCCTTCCGGAGCCAGGTCGTCGAGCTGCTCGATGCGGGCGCCCGCGCGTTCCACGTCGACGTGATGGACGGGCACTTCGTCCCCGTGATCACGTTCGGCCCGCGCGTCGTGTCGTCGTTCGCCGACCTCGTGCACGAGCGCGGAGGCACCATCGACGTGCACCTCATGATCGAGCAGCCCGAGCGGCAGCTCCCCGAGTTCGCGAGGGCCGGCGCCGACTCGTGCACGGTGCACGTCGAGACCTGCCCGCACCTGCACTACACGCTCGGCCTGATCCACGAGCTCGGCATGAAGGCCGGCGCGACGCTCAATCCCGCCACGCCGACAGCGGCGCTGCGCGAGGCCGCCCGCGAGGCCGACCTGCTGCTCTGCATGTCCGTCAACCCGGGCTGGGGAGGCCAGAAGTTCATCGAGGCCTCGATCGACCGCCTGGGCGAGTTGCGGGCACTCCTGAGGCCCGGGACGGGTCTCGAGGTGGATGGCGGCATCGCGGCGGGCACGATCGCGCGCTGCCACGCGGCTGGCGCGAACCTGATGGTGGCGGGCTCGGCGATCTACGGCGAGCCCTCGCCCGGCGAGGCCTGGCAGGCACTCGCCGCTCTCGTCGCGGACGCGTGAACGAGCGCGACGCCGAGCTGCTCGAGCTCGCGCTCGACCTGGCCGAGCGGGGGCTCCGGAGCGCGAGCCCGAACCCGCTGGTCGGCTGCGTGATCGCACGCGACGGCCGCGTTCTGGGAGAGGGCTGGCACGTGCGCCGCGGCGAGCCGCACGCCGAGCGCAACGCGCTGGACGACTGCAGCGAGCCGGTCGTGGGCGCGACGGCCTACGTCTCGCTCGAGCCCTGCAGCCATTACGGTCGCCAGCCCCCGTGCGCCGACGCCCTTCTGGCGGCGGGGATTGCGCGCGTCGTCTGCGCGATCGGCGATCCGAATCCCGAGGTCGACGGCCGAGGCCTCGAGCGGTTGCGCGCGGCGGGCGTGGTCGTGGAGCTCGCCGGCGGCAGGCTCGAGGCGCGCGCCCGGCGTCAGAACGCCGCCTTCCGCACGCACGTCGTGCACGGCCGTCCGTTCGTCCTGCTCAAGCTGGCCGCGACGCTCGACGGCCGCATCGCCACGAGCACGGGGGAGAGCCGCTGGATCTCCTCGCCTGAGAGCCGCGCGCTCGTGCACTCCTGGCGCGCGGAGTTCGACGCCATCGCCGTCGGCAGCGGGACGGCGCTGGCGGACGACCCCGAGTTACTGCCGCGCGACGTCGAGCCGCCGGCGGAGCGCCTCCCGCTACGCGTCGTGTTCGACCGCCGCGGCCGCCTCGAAGCGGACAGCAAGCTGGCGCGCAGCGCCGCGACCTCGGCGGTCGTGCGCGTCGCGCCGCCTGGCGCACCGGCGCCACCGCAGGGGGTCGAGCCGTTGACGGCGTCCTCCCCGGAGG
>JALYLC010000866.1 GCA_030774435.1 Actinomycetota bacterium | reverse complement strand
CACGCCGCGCGTTCGGTTCGTGGCTGCTGTCCATGACGAGACGTATCGGTCTTCGTTCGTGGCGATCGGGCGACCGGACTGATGACGCCGAGGCTGTAAATGGTGCCCGGCTCGCACCCGTCCGGCGCCGTGAAGGGCGCGCTGGCGCTGAAGTCGATCCGCTAGGCGCAGCGAGACGATCTGCGTCGGGATGGGCGAGAGCACCTGGAGGCGACGCAGGACGCGATCCTGCAGGCGTTCGACCTGCTCACCCGGGAGCGCGGGCTCGAACCGTTCGCGGCATACGCCTATGCGAGCGCCCAGGTCGGGCTCCGCTCGGCCGGATGGGCGATGGTGCTGCTCTCACCTGAACGAGCATCTTCATAGCACGTTGTCGAAAACGACAACAAATAGTGGAGGGGGAGGGATTCGAACCCCCGAACGACGAAACCGCCGTTAACGGTTTGCGAGACCGTCACCGATCGTCTTGAATTAGACGTGCTCGAGCATTGCGCGGCATTCTGTGCGGCAACCGTGTATCTTGGGCGGACCAAAGCGGGCCGCACGGTGGTTGCCGCCGAGCCCCGTCACGCGACCGGAGGTCAACGTGCGGACTCAGAATGCCGCGGCCAGTCGAATTCGGAAGGTCCCGCCCGGCATCCGCGAGCGTCACGCGCGGGACTGCGCGATCGAGGCTGGCAAGAAGCGCTGCTCGTGCTCGCCGTCCTTCGAGGCTGTCGTCAGCTTCGCCCGCGGCGAGCGACGCCGCAAGACGTTCCTGAACCTGACCGAAGCGAAGGCGTGGCGAACGCAACTCCTCGTCGCCAAGACACGCTCACGCCAGCGCGCGCCCTCGAGCATCACCCTCCGCGACGCCGCAGCCGAGTACGTCGAGGGAATGCGGGACGGCTCGATCACGACGCGCAGCGGCCAGTCGTACAAGCCCTCCACCATCCGCGGCTACGAGCAGTCGCTCGAGCTCCACGCTCTGCCAGACCTC
This sequence comes from Actinomycetota bacterium, assembly GCA_030774435.1. GTDB lineage: Bacteria > Actinomycetota > Thermoleophilia > Gaiellales > JALYLC01 > JALYLC01. Next base: position 1,654 of record JALYLC010000866.1, on the reverse strand, counting down.
GGCGGCCGGCGCGTCGCCGACGTGACCACTGGGGACATCCAGCGCCTCATCGAGCGGTTGAGCAAGGACAAGCACGCCGGGACGACGATCGCGAACGTGATCAACCCGCTACGCGCGATCTACCGCCGCCTCGTCGTGCTCGGCCGAGTCAACGACAACCCGACCCGCGGCGCCGTGCTTCCGATCAGCCGCGCCAAGCGCCTCCACGCCGGAGACCCGGGCGACGCGGCGCGGGTCATCGCCGCTGCGGCCGAGCAGGATCGCTGCGCCTGGGCGCTCGCGTTCTACGCCGGACTGCGGCTCGGCGAGCTCCGTGCGTTGCGATGGGGCGACATCGATGAGACGGCCGGTGTCATCCGCGTGCGGCTGTCGTGGGACGTCAAGGAGGGCGAGATCGATCCGAAGTCGACGGCGGGCGTCCGCGACGTGCCGATCCTCACGCCCCTACTCCCCCACCTCGCCGCCCAACGCGCGGCCTGTGCCTGGACGAGCGATCCGGACGGCCTCGTACTAGGCGTGTCGCGACGGAGCCCACTCGGCTACAACGGCCTGCGCGGACGCTCGGCTGTCGGTTTCGCGGCTGCCGGCGTCAAGCGCGTCACGCTGCACGAGGCGAGGCACTCCTTCGCTTCGTATCTCGCGGCAAGCGGCATCGGTATCAAGGACCTCACGGTGATCCTCGGCCATTCCAGCGTGACCGTCTCACTCGATCGCTACGGCCATCTGTTCGAGGCCGGAAAGGCGCAGACAGCGGCGCAGATCAACGCGTGGTTCCGAACCGCCGACACTCAGCATCGCCTGGCCCAGCTCGAAACCGACGCGTAGCAGCCCACTGGGCTGCGCACGGCGGCACCTACGCGGCGCATCCGCCCAACCTCATCAATAACGTTCGCTCATATCACTCCCCGCGAGCGACTCGGCGCATCTGGCCGGGCCTCCGCGTCGCGAGTCTCTAGCGATACTGCCGTCTGGCGCCCGACCGCTTATAACGGCCGGGCCACGCCGCCGATCGAGAGGTCTTGCGTGCGGCCTCCTGGAGCGGACGATGCAAGCCCGGACCTCACGATCCCCAGCTTGTCGAGCTGGTGCTGCCGCCTAGCGTCGTGACGACGCCGGGCGCGAAACGCTACCAACCAAGCGCGTTTGCGACCGCTCCCTGGACTCCAGCCGCGCGACGCGGGGCGTGCGTGTGAGGACGAGGGATGGGAGGCCTCCGGGGGTCCTTCGCGCTGATGCACAGCACGTACTTGCGAGGCGCGATGTGCTTGAGCGAGAGTTGTGGGGCCATGTTCCCGCCTTGGTACGGCAGGACGCTCACCAAACCGGGGGCGGATTCAAGCGTCAGGAGGACGACGTGGGTGCAGATGAGGATGAGGTCGATGTGGTCGTTGTCGGTGCGGGCCTGGCCGGGTTGACGGCTGCGCGTGACCTTGAGGCGGCGGGTTGTTCGGTCGTGGTGCTCGAGGCGCGTGATCGGGTCGGCGGGCGGGTGCTCAACCACACGTTCGCGGACGGCACGGTGGTGGAGCTCGGTGGCCAGTGGATCGGGCCGACACAGCACCGCGTGCGGGCGCTGGCGGACGACGTCGGCCTGGCGTTGTTCGCGTCCTACGATGACGGCGAGAGCATTCTCGAGCTCAGCGGCCAGCAGTTG
>JALYLC010000865.1 GCA_030774435.1 Actinomycetota bacterium | reverse complement strand
GTTGCTGCGACTGCCCACCCGACTGCTGCCCGGACAGCTCTTGCTAGCGGGCTAGACGTTGAAACGGATGTTCAGGACGTCGCCGTCCTGGACCACGTACGTCTTACCTTCGAGACGTTGGAGGCCGCTTCGCGCGGCCTCCGCGTGTGATCCGGCCTTGACGAGGTCTTCCCAGCGGATCACCTCCGCACGAATGAAGCCGCGCGCGATGTCCGTGTGAATCGTCTCCGCCGCTTCCAGAGCCGTCCGCCCACGTCGCAGCGACCATGCGCGAGTCTCCTTGTCGCCAGCGGTGAAGAAACTGATCAGTCCGAGCTCATCGCTGAGGCGCCGCACTACTTCCTCGAGCGCAGATGCCCCCTCGCGAAACGCGGCAGCGTCTTCGCCGGACATTTCCGCGAGCTCGGCCTCGAGTGAGAGATCGATGCCGCCGGGGCCGTTCTCGACTGCGATGAGCGGCTTCGTCGTGAGGGGCTCGAGCCCGGACGGCAACTCGGAGGGCCAGTCGGCGAGAGTTCCGCCGGCGTCCACGTGCGCGAGCACCCGGTCGAGCTCGGCGACCTCCTGCTTCAGCTTCAGCTCGCCTGACCTCGCCTGCTTCGTGACGCGCTCGAGACGTCGCTCGACGTGATCCCGATCGGCGATCAACAGCTCGAGCCGCAGAGTCTCGAGGTCGTCGGCGGGAACCCTGGTGCCCGAGAAACCGTCGAGGACGACGAGCAGCGCATCCACCTGGCGCAGGTTCCCCAGCAGCTCCGGGCCGGTGCCCCGCACCTCCACGACTCGAATCGCCGCGGGCGTGACCTTGCGGGGCTGGATCACGCCGGCGATCTGCGTGAGCCGGGGATCCGGGATGCCAGCCATGCCGACGTCTCCGGTCGCGCGGGCGCCGGTGAGCGCGTGGAACAGCGTCGATTTGCCGGAGCTCGGCAGCCCGACGATTCCGACCTCGAGGGCCAAAGCTACGGCTCCGCGGTCTGGGAGATCTGCTTCTGCAAAGAGACGAGCGCGCGGTGCTGAAGTGACTTGATCGCACCATCGGTCTTGTCGAGGATCGTCGCCACATCTGCGTTCGTCAGGTTGAAGACGAACTTGAGCGTCAGCACCTGCTGCTGCTCGGTCGACAGCCCATCGATCAGCTCGAGCATGCTCTGCCGGCCGATCGACTGCAGCGCGGCGGCTTCGGCCGAGGGCTCGCTCTCACCCTCGGGCTCCGGCACCTCTTCCTCGGGCTGCCAGCGACGATTCGCGCGGAAGTGGTCCATGGCGAGGTTGTGCGCGATCCGGAAGAGCCACGCGGAGAAGGGCGCAGACTGCCACCTGAACCGCTTGATCGACTCCAGCATCTTGAGGAACGTCTGCGTCGTCAGATCCTCGGCGTCGTGCCTGTTGCCGACACTCATGTGCAGATAGCTGTAGATGCGGTCGAAATGGAGCAGGTAGAGCTCCTCGAGGGCGGCCCGATCACCCTGCTGGCCGCGCTCGACGAGACGGCGAACATCGGCCGTGGAGTCTTTTGCTGGGCGCGCAGCAGCCGGTGTGGCTTCTTCGGCCATCAGCGCGGGAATGCCCGCGTAGGCAGCGCTTGTAACTCGGAGACCGGCCTCAAGCGGCGGCCGAGCCGAACCCGACGCGGCTTTCGCGCGCGAACCTCTTCACGTAGACGACGCGCTGCAAGGCGATCGTGTACCGACCGTCCTCTGCGTCGAGTGTCAGGGCAGCGTCGCCCGTGCCCGCGCGGAGCTCTGCGGAGCCGAGCGCCTGTTCGAGGGCATCCGCGGCGGCCGGCGACACGAGGGCGCCCATGATCTGCCCGCCGTCGAACGCGATCTCGATTCGTACCCGTTCCGCTTCAACCACCTGCAACCACCTCCGAGAGAACGCCGTGGACGGAATCCGGGTGGACGAACGCGACCTCGAGGCCGAACAGGCCCGCGCGCGGGCCTTCGTCGATCAGGTCCGCGCCTGCGCCCGCCAGCTCGGCCAGCGCCGTCTCGAGATCGTTGACCTCGTAGGCCACGTGGTGCATCCCGGGCCCCCGCTTCGCGAGGAAGCGGCCGACGGGCGTGTCCTCCCTGAGTGGCTCGAGCAACTCGACGCGGCTCTCGCCGATGCGGACCGACGCCGCGCGAACGCCCTGGTCTTCCACCG
>JALYLC010000864.1 GCA_030774435.1 Actinomycetota bacterium | reverse complement strand
GTTTCCGGCGCTGGCTCACGCCGACACGATCAAGATCGGGCGTTGGTCCCAGCAAGAGGGGCCCAGTAAGGCCTCGGTCTCTGCGAGCATCTCGATCCGTGGAGCGCGCTCTGGGCGTGATCACCAGAGCGGGACGAGCCGCCCACACGAGCAAGTGATCTCGCTGCCTCGGAGCGGCGGCGGAGGAGCCAACGGACCGCTCTACCCGACCTTGCTGAGTACGTCGCCGTTCCTTCGCAACCCGCAGCCGTTCGGTCCGAACACGTTCTGGTACTCGGACGGTTCCGGCCACACGTGCATCTACATGGCGAACAGCGTGCTGCCCTGTTACACGGTGACGACGCGGGGCGGCGGGTCCGCCGCCGGGCCGGCTCTGAATCCGGCTGCGATAGCGGCCGCGATCGCGGCGCGGCTTGAGCTTGCGCCCGGCCGCGTAGTGGCGAGCCCGGTGGCGGCAAGAGGGGGCCTGACGGGCGCTGATTCGTGGTTTTGGCTTTCGCCGGCGCCGAGGCGTGAGGTGCTGTCGATTTCCCTTCGCGGTGAGCGCGTAAGCGTCAGCGCGGATCCGAGTGTCGAATGGCGGTTCGGTGACGGCGCCGCGTTGTTCGGCGGGCCGGGGCGGCCGTATGTGCCCGGTCCGCCGCCAGCTGATTCGATTCGTCACCTCTACGAGACGCGTTGCCTGCCGGGCGACGTGGGTCGAAATCCATTCGTGCTGCCGAGCTGCGGCGTGCGCGGCTATCCGATCGAGGCGCTGGTGCACTGGGCGATCTCGTTCGATGCATCGGGCCCGATTGCTGCGAGCGGTTCTCTTCCCAGCCGCACGACGAGCGCAGGGGTCGCCTATCCGGTGAGCGAGGCGCGTGCGTTCCTCGTCGGCGGGGGGAGCGGATGACGGGCTTCCTACTCGGATTGGTGTTTGCAGGCGGCGTTGGCTTGTTGTGGGTTGGCCTCCGTCGTTCGGACAGTGGCACTGGCGGTCTTACGCTGCGCCGGCTGATCGAGGAGCATGGGCGGAGGGTTCCGGCGCCGCGGTTCTTGGCCTTCGGCGTCGTCGGTGCGTTTGTTGTTGCTGCGCTGGCCTGGTCGCTCGCGCGCATCCCGGTTCTCGCTGTGCTCGGTGCAATCGCTGGCGCGTATGCACCGGTCGCGCTCGGTCTGCGCCGGCGCGAGGCGGGCCGGCGTGAGCGCGAGCGTGCGTGGCCGGCTGCACTGGCGCAGCTGGCCGATGCGCTGGAGGCGGGGATCGCCTTCCCGGCGGCGGTCGCACTCGTCGCCGACGGTGGTCCGGAGCCTCTCCGCTCCGAGTTGGCGGCCTTTCATGCGCGGTTGCGCGCCGGCGGTCTCGCTGCGGCGCTGGCAGGGCTAAGCGAGCGCGGGGAGCGGACGAGCGACACGGTCGCGCTGCTCTTGCGCGCGGGGTTGCTCGAGCTGCCGACAGGCGGGTTGGCGCCGGTGTTGCGTGAGCTGGCCGGGGTGTTGTCGGAGCGTTTCGAGGCGCGCGAGAAGGCGCGCTCGCGTGCGTCGACGCTGCAGCTCGAGGCGGGCGTGCTCGCGCTGAGCCCGATCGCGCTGCTGTTGCTTGTTGGTGCCGCTTCGCCCGGCTACCTCGATGCCTACCGGACCCCCGGTGGGACGCTCGTCGCTGCGATCGGGGCGCTGCTGATCTTCGGCTGTTATGTGTTGATGCGCAGACTCGGCCGGGTTCCCGAGCCTCAACGGACGCAGGATCGGCAGTGAACGGGCTGCTCGCGCTGTCGACGCTTTGCCTGCTCGCGGGCGGCCTGCTGCTGGCCCACTTCTATCTCGGCCGCCGCCGCCCGGCGCTTTCGGTGCGGCTGGCACGGGCACAAGGGACAGTCACTGGTGGCTGGTCGCAGGCGAGCGCCTTCGGGATCGAGCCGCCGGCCGCGCTGGCGCGCGTGCTTGAGGCCTACGGTCGCGATCTTCGTCGCGCCGGCGGCGGCAAGACGCTGGCCCGCTTCCTCGCTGAGAAGGGACTGTTCGCGGTGGCGACGCCGCTCGTGCCGCTGCTGCCCTACGCGGCCGCGGTTGGGCGCCTGCCGTCCGCGGGCGTCGCGCTGCTGTTCGTGATGGCCGGGTTCTTCGTGCCTGATCTGCTCGTGCGCGCCAAGGTGAAGCGGCGGCGCGAGGCGATCTTTCTCGACCTGCCGGAGGCGATCTCGGTGCTCGCGCTGGCGCTGCGCGCCGGTCAGTCGCTGCGGCAGGCACTCGAGTTAGCCGCGCGCGATACATCCGGTCCACTCGGGGAGGAGTTGCAGCGGGCGCTCTCGCTCGCGCGCAGGGAGCGCGGCCTCGGTGAGCGCGAGGCGCTCGTGCGGGTGGCGCGTGAGGCGGGCGAGCCAACCTTCGCTCGCTTCGCGGAGCTGCTGGCGGTGAAGGAGAGCCCCTATCTGGAGTTCTTGCGCCAGCAGGCGCGGGAGGCGCGCGCCGAGCAGAACCGCTACCTGGAACGGGCCGCCGACCGCGCCTACCTGGCGATGCACGCGCCGCTGGCGCCGCTGTTGGCGGTGCTCGTGCTGCTGGTCGCCTACGGCTTTCTCCGCTTCCTCGCCCACACCGTGTGAGTCGCACCGAGAAAGGAGGGGTTCACGATGTTCGACGCGCTTTGGTTTCGGTTCCTTGGGTGGGCCGACCGTGTCCGCCGCGAGGAGCGCGGCGACAGCCTGGTCAACTGGGTCGTGCTCGCGGTTGGCCTCGCCGCCGCGGCCGCGGCCGTGGTTGCGTTGCTGCGGCCGGCGATCGAGACGGCCGGACAGAAGATCGTCAACATGATCTCCGG
>JALYLC010000863.1 GCA_030774435.1 Actinomycetota bacterium | reverse complement strand
CTCCATCCTCGGCCGCGCGCTCGGCTCCTCCCCGCCCGACGCGCGCCTCGCGGCGGTCTGCAGCGCCTGGCGCGCGGCCGCCGGACCGCTGGCCGACGAGGTCTGGCCGGCGCGCTTCGCGCGCGATGGCGGGCTGATCCTCAACTGCTCCAGCTCGGTGCTCGCGGGCGACCTCGACATGCGCTCCCCCGAGCTGCTCGCACGCCTCCGCGAGCAGGCCTGCGACCTGCCCGCGCTGCGCTTCCGCGTGGGCCCCGTACCGGGCCCTGGTGGCGGGTAGCGACCGGCCCGATTGCTAGTATTCATCCGGGTTCTCCCCCCATCAACCGCAATTTTGGGACTGCATCTTGAGCGAGCCTGAGCACGAGCCCGAGCACGCGTACGGCGCCGACGAGATCACCGTTCTCGAGGGTCTCGAGGCGGTCCGCAAGCGCCCGGGTATGTACATCGGAGCGACCAGCCAGCGAGGCCTCCACCACCTCGTCTACGAGGTGCTCGACAACAGCGTCGACGAGGCGCTGGCCGGGTACTGCGACCAGATCACGACGACGCTCCTGCCCGACGGGTCGATCAGCGTGCGCGACAACGGCCGCGGCATCCCGGTCGAGCGCAACGAGACGTACGACATGAGCACCGTCCAGGTCGTCCTGACGATGCTCCACGCCGGCGGCAAGTTCGGTGGCGGCGGCTACAAGGTCTCCGGCGGCCTGCACGGCGTGGGCGTCTCCGTCGTCAACGCCCTCTCGGAGTGGCTCACGGTCGAGGTGCGGCGCGACGGATTCATCTGGACCCAGAGCTTCGCGCGCGGCGAGCCGACCACGGAGCTCACGAAGGGCGAGCCGACGACGGAGCGCGGCACGACCGTGACCTTCAAGCCGGACGCCGACATCTTCGAGACGACCGAGGTCGACTTCGAGGTGCTCGAGACGCGCGAGCGCGAGATGGCGTTCCTCACGCGCGGCCTGCGGCTGACGCTGATCGATCAGCGCGTCGAGGATCGCGTGGTCGAGTTCTACGCCGAGAACGGGCTGGCCGACTACGTGCGGCACATCAACAAGAACCGCACGCCCACGCACAAGACGCAGATCGCGTTCGAGCGCGAGACCGACGACGGCATCGTCGAGGTCGCGATGCAGTGGAACGACAGCTACCAGGCGTCGGTGCACTCGTTCGCCAACAACATCAACACGCACGAGGGCGGCACGCACCTGACGGGCTTCCGCTCGGCGCTGACGCGCACGGTCAACGCGTACGCGCGCACGACGGGGCTGATCAAGGAGAAGGACGAGCCGCTCGGCCAGGACGACGCGCACGAGGGGCTCGTCGCGATCATCTCGGTCAAGCTGCAGGACCCGCAGTTCGAGGGGCAGACGAAGACGAAGCTCGGCAACTCGCCGATGCGGAGCCTGGTCGAGACCACCACCAACGCCGCGCTCTCGGAATGGTTCGAGGAGCACCCGGCCGAGGCTCGGGCGATCATCAACAAGGCGCTGCAGGCCGCGCGCGCCCGCCAGGCCGCGCGCAAGGCGCGCGACCTCGTCCGTCGCAAGACGGCGCTCGAGAACTCGCGCCTGCCCGGCAAGCTGAAGGACTGCTCCAACAACGACCCGGCGCAGTGCGAGCTCTTCCTGGTCGAGGGCAACAGCGCCGGCGGCACGGCCGGCGATGCGCGCGATCGCGAATTCCAGGCCATCCTGCCGCTGCGCGGCAAGATCCTCAACGTCGAGAAGGCGCGCATCAACAAGATCCTCTCGAACGTCGAGATCCAGGCCATGATCACGACGATCAATACCGGCATCGGCGAGGAGTTCAACCTCGACGGCCTGCGCTACCACAAGATCGTGGCGATGACCGATGCCGACGTCGACGGCGCGCACATCCGCACGCTGATCCTGACGTTCTTCTTCCGCCACATGCTGCCGATGATCGAGGCCGGGCACGTCTACATCGCCCAGCCGCCGCTCTACCGGCTCAAGTTCGGCCGCCGTGAGGCGCTCTATCTGCAGAACGACAGCGAGCTCGAGCGCATCCTGCTGCGCGAGCGCCTGGGCGACATCGAGGTGGCCGACCGCTACGGCGAGTCGCCGCGCTTCACCGAGGTGCGCTACCAGCGCTTCCTCTCGGCACTGCGCGAGTACGAGGGCTGGGCCGCCCGCCTGCGCTCCGAGTTCGGCGGGCCGGCGGTCGACTACATCAAGGATCACCGCCTGATCGAGGAGCCCGCGGCGACGCTGGACGAGCTCGAGAGCTACTTCCGCACGGGCGTCCCGGATGACGAGCCCGATTCCGTCGAGGTCGTGGCGCGACATGACGATCCCGACGCCCCATCGCTGCTGCTGAAGGTGACCGAGAAGCGCACCGGTGCGGTCGAGACGGTGCCGCTGCCGCAGAACCTGTTCGGGTCGCGCGCCTACGACGGCCTGCGCAAGGCGCATTTGCGCCTGCGCGAGCTCGCCGGGCACCCGCCCTACACGGTCACGCTCGGCAAGAAGTTTCGCGAGTCGCACACGTTCGAGGAGCTGCGCACCGCGATCCTCGACGTCGCCAAGGAGGGCCTGGCGCTGCAGCGCTTCAAGGGCCTTGGCGAGATGAACGCCGACCAGCTGCGCGAGACCACCATGGATCCCGCCACGCGCATGCTGCGCCGCGTCACGATCGAGGACGGGCAGGCCGCCGACGAGCTCTTCGTCCGGCTCATGGGCGACGACGTGGAGCCCCGCCGCGACTTCATCCAGCAGCACGCCCGCGACGTCAAGTTCCTCGACGTCTAGGCACTAGGAGCTAACGTGGCAACCATCGACCTGGGCGACGGGAACATCGAGGATCGCGAGCTCGTCGAGGAGATGCGCTCCTCGTACATGGATTACGCGATGAGCGTGATCGTCGGCCGAGCCCTCCCCGACGTCCGCGACGGCCTCAAGCCCGTGCACCGCAGAGTCCTCTTCACGATGCAGGACCTTGGCCTGCAGCCGAACCGGCCGTACGTGAAATGCGCCCGCGTCGTGGGTGATTGCATGGGCAAATACCACCCTCATGGCGATTCGGCGATCTACGACACGCTCGTGCGCCTCGGCCAGCCGTTCGCCTCGCGCTACCCGCTCGTCGATACGCAGGGCAACTTCGGCAACATCGACGGCGATCCCGCGGCTGCCATGCGCTATACGGAATGCCGGCTGTCGCCGATCGCCGTCGAGATGCTGCGCGACCTGGACGAGGACGTCGTCGACTTCGAGCCCAACTACGACGAGCAGAACCAGATGCCGACGGTCATGCCGGCGCGCTTCCCGAACCTGCTCGCCAACGGCTCGGCCGGCATCGCGGTCGGCATGGCGACCAACATCCCGCCGCACAACCTGCGCGAGATCATCGCCGGCGCGATCGCGCTGATCGACAACCCCGATGTCACGACCGACGACCTGATGCAGCACGTCAAGGGCCCCGACTTCCCGACGGGCGGCGTGATCATGGGCCTGGCCGGGATCCGGGATGCCTACGAGACGGGCCGAGGGCGCATCCGCGTGCGCGCGGTCGCCCACATCGAGCCGCAGAAGGGCGGCCACGACGCGATCATCATCACCGAGCTGCCCTACCAGGTGCGCAAGGGCGGCGACGACGGCGTGCTCGCGAAGATCGCCGAGCTCGTGCACGAGAAGGTCATCACGGGCATCCGCGACATCGCCGACCAGTCCGACCGCAACGGCATGCGGATCTGGATCGAGCTGAAGCGCGGGGAGCTGGCCAAGGTCGTCCTCAACCAGCTCTACAAGCACACGCCGCTGCAGACCACGTTCGGCGCCAACGTCGTGACGCTCGTGGGCGGCACTCCCCGCACGCTCGGGCTGAAGGCGCTGCTCCGCCACTACGTGGACCACCAGAAGGAAGTCATCACCCGGCGCACCAAGTTCCGGCTGGAGCGCGCGAACCAGCGCTTGCACGTCTTGGAGGGCTACCTGATCGCGCTCGACCACCTCGATCGCGTGATCACGGTGATCCGAGGCTCGGCCGACGCCGACGTCGCGCGCGAGACGCTGATGTCCGAGTTCGGGCTCTCCGAGGTCCAGGCACGGGCGATCCTGGACCTGCGCCTGCGCGCACTGACCGCGCTGCAGCAGGACGAGGTGCGCAAGGAGCACGCCGAGCTCGTCGCGCTCGTGACGGAGCTGCGCGCCATCCTCGCCGACGAGGCCCGCGTCTACGGGATCGTCAAGGAGGAGCTGAGCGAGCTCGGGAGGCGCTTCGGCGACGACCGCCGCACCGAGATCCTCCCGGCAGAGGGCGAGCTCGACCTCGAGCAGCTCATCCGTGAAGAGGACATGGTCATCTCGATCACGCAGACGGGCTACATCAAGCGCGTCGCCGCCTCGACCTACCGCCAGCAGAAGCGCGGTGGCGTGGGCGTGATGGGCATGGACACGAAGGACGACGACTGGATCGAGCACCTGCTCGTCGCCTCGACGCACGACTACGTCCTGTTCTTCACGAGCGTGGGCAAGGTCTACCGGCTGAAGGTGCATGAGCTGCCCGAGGGCAACCGCCAGGGCCGCGGACGCGCCGTCGTCAACCTCCTGCCGCTGCGCGACGGCGAGCACGTGCGGACGGTCATCGCGACGCGCGACTTCGGCGAGGGCCTGTACCTGATGCAGGCGACCAAGGGCGGCATCGTCAAGAAGACGCTCTTCAAGGAGTACGACACGCCGCGCAAGTCCGACGGGATCATCGCGATCAACATCCGCGAGGGCGACGAGCTGATCGGCGTGCGCCTGACCTCGGGCGAGGACGACGTCCTGCTCACGTCGCGCCGCGGCCAGACGGTGCGCTTCGACGAGAACGAGGCGCGCGCGATGGGCCGCGCCACGGGCGGCGTGATCGGCATGAAGCTCCGCAAGGGCGACGAGGTCATCGCGGTCGACGTGGCGGATGACACCGCCGACCTGCTGGTGATCACCGAGAACGGCTACGGCAAGCGCACGCGCGTCGCCGAATACCCGCGCAAGGGCCGCGGCACGATGGGCGTGCTCACCATCCGCCTGGTCGAGGCGCGAGGAGCCATCGTCGGTGCGCTCGTGGTCGGGCCGCGGCAGGAGATCCTCGTCATCACGGAGTCCGGAACCGTCCAGCGGACTTTGGTCGACGGCATCTCGCGCATGAGCCGCGCCACGCAGGGTGTGATCGTGCAGCGCCTGCGCGACGGCGATCGCATCTCCGCAGTCGCGATGGTCGACACCAGTGTCGAGGTCGACGGCGAGGGCGACGCGCTTGCGCTCGACTCGGTGGACGGAGCTGTGCCGCTGGACGGCGCATCGCCCATCGCCGAGGGCGAGGCGATCCTGGACGGCGACGACCCGAGCGCAGACGACTACGGCGACGAGGTCGCCGAAGACGCGCCGGACGAGGAAGAGGACTTCTAGCTCGGCGGCGGCGGAGGCGGCTGCTGGATCGCCTTCGCCACGTCGGCGAGGGGCCGTAGGATGTCGATCGGGATCGGCAGGATCGTGGTCGCGTTGTTCGACGACGAGATCTCGAGCAGCGTCTGCAGGTAGCGCAGCTGCAGTGCGATCGGGCTCGCGGAGATGCGATCGGCAGCCTTGCTGAGCTGCTCGGCGGCCTCGTACTCGCCCTGCGCGCCGATGATCTTCGCGCGCCGCTCGCGCTCGGCTTCGGCCTGGCGCGCCATCGCGCGCTGCATCGTCGTGGGCAGCTCGACGTCCTTGACCTCGACGACGGAGATCTTGATGCCCCACGGTGCGGAATGGGTATCGATGATGTCCTGCAGGATCCCGTTGATCTTGTCGCGCTCGGCGAGCAACTCGTCCAGCGAGTGCTGGCCGAGCACTGCGCGGAGCGTCGTCTGGGCGATCTGCGACGTGGCGACGAGGTAGTTCTCGATCTGGGTCACCGCGGCCTGCGGATCGGTGACGCGGAAATACGTGACGGCCGTCACCCGCACGGGAACGTTGTCCTTGGTGATGACCTCCTGCGGCGGGATCGCCAGGGTGACGGTGCGCAGGTCCGTCTTCACCATCCGGTCGATCAGCGGTACGAGCAGGATGAGGCCCGGGCCCTTCGGCCCTGCCAGCAGGCGGCCGAGGCGGAAGATGACGCCCCGCTCGTACTCGCGCAGGACACGGATCGCCGTCCCGATGATGAGGACGGCGAGGATGACGAGGGCGGCAGCGACTGCCAGCAAGGCGTTCATGCCGACATCCTATGTCGCCGCGGGCTGAGCGGCGGGCTCGGGCTCGACGTCGAGCGTGAGCCGGTGCTGGCCGGTGATGCGCACGCGTTCGCCCGGCTCGGCACTCCCAGTGGGGAGGTGGGCTTGCCAGCGCTCGCCGTGCACGAGTACTTGCCCGTCCGGATTCAGCGGTGTGACGACGATCGCGAGCTCGCCGACGAGCGTCACGCCGGGACCGCGCGGCGGCAGGCGCCGGGCTGCCCACACGCGGCTGATCACGTACACGCTGATCAGCCCGAGTGAGCCCGCGATGGCGAGGACGAGCCAGAAGCTGGTCGTGCCGTAGGGCGAGTTGTCGACGCGGAAGAGCAACACGCCACCGAGCAGCACCGCGAGCGTCCCCACCGACGCGAATGCTCCGTGGGCCGGGCTGTGCGCCTCGAGCCCGAGTAACGCGATGCCGAAGACGAGCAGCGCCACGCCGGCCCACGAGAACGGCACGATGGAGAGCCCGAGCAGTGCGAGCAGCAGCGCTACGGTGCCGAGCAGGCCCGGCAGCACGATGCCCGGGTGTGTCAGCTCGAAGGCGATGCCCAGAATGCCGCCGAGGAACAGCAGCGTGATCAGGTTGGGGTCGAGCAGCACATCGAGCAGCCGGAGCTGGAACGGCAGCTCGTGGCGCTCGACGGTTGCGCCGGCCACGGCGATGTGCAGGTGCTTGCGCACCGTGACGCGGCCGTTGGTCTGCTTCAGCAGCGCGGGGATGTCGGCCGCGATGAGGTCGATGACCTTGTCGTGTAGCGCCTCTGCTGCGGTCCAGCTGCGGGGGCAGCGAGGACAGGCAGTGCTCTTGGGCTCGACCGCCTGGGCGGCGGCCGTGGCGTTGCGCCCGCTGCCACCGGCGAGGAAGCGCATCTGTGCCTCGGAGTCATGGATCAGCTTGGCGCGCAGGTCGCTGCCGACGTTGCCGCCGCCCATGTCGATCGGAGTGGCGGCGCCGGTGTTCGAGGCGGGCACCATGGCCGCGAGGTCTGCGGCCTCGAGCAGGAAGAAGCCGGCGCTGGCCGCACGCGCGCCGCTCGGGGCGACGAAGGCGATGATCGGCACGGGCGAACGGAGCTCGGCCTGCGTGATCTTGCGCATCGAGTCCAGCAGGCCGCCCGGCGTCTCGAGCTCGAGTACGACCGCCGAGTCGTGGGCCTTGCCTGCGCCGCGGATCTCATCGACGATCCAGTCCGCCGTCACGGGGTCGACGTCGGCGTCGAGCACCACCACTCGTACATGCGGGGTCTTGGCCGCAACTCCCGGCGTCAGGGCGAGACCGGAGATCAGTGCCACGGCCAGAAGGCACAGTGCGCGCATCGGCGATCGCAGCGTACACCCGGCCGTCGCGGCGGGAGGGACGCGGCGCCCGCCCGCGAAGCCCGCGTAGTGAGGCTGACGCTCCCACCTGCGCTTGCCGTCGCGCTGGCGCTGCTGGTGTTCGCGCCCGCTGCCTCGGCCGCGGGAACGCGCTACGGCGAGCTCTCGCTGGCCGCGCCCGGCACCCCGGGCACCCATGTTCTGCCGGTGCAGCGCGCACCATTCGCGTTCGACCTGCTGGGCGCGCGCTGGCGTGCCGAGGCCGGCGCATCCGTCGAAGTGCGCACGCAGGCGGGCTCGGCCTCATGGTCGGCGTGGACGCGACTGGAAGCCGACGCGGGCGGTGCGGTGAGCCACGCCGACCCAGTCTGGCTCCCGGGCAGTCGCCTGCTGCAGCTG
>JALYLC010000862.1 GCA_030774435.1 Actinomycetota bacterium | reverse complement strand
CTGCTGGAGCAGCGTGCGAGCGACCATGGGAGTCGCCCGGTGGTTCTCGGCGAGCCCGGCGCAGGCCGTCGTCACGGCGGCGACGTCGGCGAGCACGAGCTCCAGGGCGCGGCGGCTGACGAGCATGGCCGCGGTGTCGACGATGTCCTGGCTCGTCGCGCCGTAGTGCACGTAGTCCGCCGCCTCGCCTCCCACGGCCGAGCGCAGCGCCCGCACCAGCGGCTCCGCCGGGTTGCCCGAGGCCCGTCCCTCATGAGCGATGCGCCCGCTGTCGAAGTGCTCCGCGCGGCACCAGGGCGCGATTGCCTCGGCGGCCGCCATCGGGATCACGCCGACGGCGGCCTCGGCCCGCGCCAGCGCGCGCTCGCCGTCGAGCATCGCCTGCAGCCAGGCGCGGTCGCCGAGCTCGTCGAGCAGCTGCCGTGGCGCGAAGATCTCGTCGAACACCGCTAGACCTTCACGAGCCCGACGTAGTTCTCGGCCAGCACCGTCGCCGCGGCGCGCGAGGCGACGACGTTGCGCAGCTGCGACAGCTGCAACTTCCCCTCGAAGGCGTCGCTGCCGGGCGAGCGGTGGAGCATCGATGTCATCCACCACGAGAAATGCTCGGCGCGCCAGATGCGGCGCAGGCAGGTCTGCGAATACGCCTCGAGAAGCGCGCCGCTGCCGGTCTTCGCCTGGCTGACGAGGGCCTCGGCCAGGATCTTGACGTCCGCGATTGCGAGATTCAGCCCCTTGGCACCGGTTGGCGGAACGATGTGCGCGGCATCGCCCGCGAGGTAGAGGCGCCCGTGGCACATCGGCTCCGTCACGAAGCTGCGCATGCCGGTCACGCCCTTCTCGAGCACCGGTCCCTCTGCAAGCGTCCAGCCGTCGAGACCGAGCCGGAGCTGCAATTCCTCCCAGATGCGGTCGTCGGGCCACTCGGCGATGTCCTCGTCAGGGCGGCATTGCACGTACAGGCGGCTCAGCTCGGGCGAGCGCAGGCTGTGCAGCGCGAAGCCGCGTTCGTGATGGGCATAGATGAGCTCGTCGCAGGACGGAGCGACGGCGGCCAGGATGCCGAGCCAGCCGAACGGATACTCGCGCGTGTACGCGCGCAGGGCCGTCTCGGGAATCGTCGCGCGGCAGACGCCGTGAAAGCCGTCGCAGCCCGCGATGAAATCGCATTCGAGCTGCTGTTGCCGGCCGTCGTGCTCGAACCGGATGAGAGGGTGGTCGGAGTCGAGCGCCTGCACGCTGACGCCGCCGACGTCGAACAGCAGCGGGGCACCGCTCGCGAGCCGTGCTGCGATCAGGTCCTTCACGACCTCGGTCTGGCCGTAGACGACGATCGTGCGGCCGCCGGCGAGCTCGCTGAGCGGGATGCGGTGACGCTCGCCGTCGAACTGCAGCTCGATGCCGTGGTGCACGAGCCCCTCGCGCCGCATGCGCTCGCCGACCCCCGCGGCGTCGAGCAGGTCCACCGTCCCCTGCTCGAGCACGCCCGCGCGGATGCGCTGCTCGACGTGCTCGCGGCTGCGCGCCTCGAGCACGACCGCCTCGATGCCCTCGAGCTGCAGGAGCCGCGCGAGCATGAGCCCGGCCGGCCCCGCGCCCACGATGCCCACCTGCGTGCGCATCAGCCCCCGGCCGTGCGTTCGAACAGCGCCGCCTGGCCCTGCCCGACGCCGACGCACAGGCTGGCGAGCCCGTAGCGGGCGCCCCGGCGGCCCAGCTCGTGCGCGAGCGAGACGACGAGACGCGCGCCGCTCATGCCGAGCGGGTGGCCGAGCGCGATCGCACCGCCGTTGACGTTCACGCGGTCCTCGTCGATCCCGAGCTCGCGGACGACGGCGAGGCTCTGGGAGGCGAACGCCTCGTTCAGCTCGACCAGGTCGATTTCAGCGATGTCGATTCCCGTCCGCGCGAGCAGCTTGCGCACCGCCGGGATCGGCCCGATGCCCATCACGCGCGGGTCGACGCCGGCAACCGCGCTGCCGGCGAAGGCCGCGAGCGGCTCGATCCCGAGTGCGCGCGCCCGCTCCTCGCTCGCGATCACGAGCGCCGCCGCGCCGTCGTTGATGCCGCTCGAGTTGCCGGCGGTCACGCTGCCGCCGGCGCGGAAGGCCGGTCGCAGACGCGCGAGCGCCTCGAACGTCGAATCGGGCCGGGGATGCTCGTCGACCGTCACCTCGCCGACGGGGATCACTTCGTCCGCGAAGCGCCCTGCCGCCTGCGCAGCCGCCCAGCGCTGGTGGGAGCGCAGCGCGAACGCGTCCTGATCCTCGCGCGTCACGTCGTAGCGCTCGGCCACGTTCTCACCGGTCTCGCCCATGCTCTCGAGTGGGAACATGGCCTCCATGGCCGGGTTGGGGAAGCGCCAGCCGAGGGTGCTGTCGTAGAGCACGCGATCGCCGCGCGGGAAGGCCCGCTCCGGCTTGGCCGTGACCAGGGGCGCACGGCTCATCGACTCGACGCCGCCCGCCACGAAGAGGTCTCCGTCGCCCGCGAGCACCGCGTGGCAGGCGGCCGAGATCGCTGCCAGCCCGGACGCGCACAGGCGGTTCAGCGTCACGCCCGCGACCGATTGGGGCAGCCCCGCCAGCAGTGCGCCCATGCGCGCCACGTTGCGGTTGTCCTCGCCGGCCTGGTTCGCGCAGCCGAGGTAGACATCTTCGATCTCGGCCGGGTCGACGCCGGAGCGCTCCACCGCGGCCGCAATGGCAATGGCAGCGAGGTCGTCGGGGCGCACCAGCGAGAGCGCCCCGCCATGGCGCCCGATGGGCGTGCGCACTGCCGAGAGCAGCACTGCGCGCGTCACGCGACGCCTTCCTCGGCCAGCACGGCCTGCGCGATCGCGAAGGCGCCATTGGCCGCCGGCACGCCGCAGTAGGCGCCCGCCTGGAGCAGGATCTCCTTGATCTCGTCTGCGCTCAGGCCGTTGCGGAGCGCGGCGCGCACGTGCATCGCGAGCTCGCCCTCGCGCCCCATGGCCACCAGCGCCGTCAGCGTGATAGCGCTGCGCATGCGCCGGTCGAGGCCCGGCCGCGCCCAGATGCCGCCCCAGACGCTGCGCGTGATGTAGTCCTGGAAGTCGGCGGTGAAGTCCGTCGTGCCTGCGATCGCAGCGTCGACGTGCGCGTCGCCGAGCACCTCCCGCCTGACCTTCATGCCGCGCTCGTAGGCGTCGTCGCTCATGCCACTTCCACCGCGGGTCGCGTCGCCAGATGATCCAGCAGGAGCCGGTTGAAGGCTTCGGGCTCCTCGAGGTTGGCCAGGTGCCCGGCCCCCTCGAGCACGCTCAGCCGCGCGCCCGCGATGCGGCGTGCGATCGCCTCGCCCTGTGCCGGCGGCGTGGCGGGATCTTCGCTTCCGGCGAGCACGAGCGTCGGTGCGCGGATCGCCGACAGCTCGTCGCCGGCATCCCAGTCCGCCAGCGCTTCGCAGCAACCCGCGTAGCCCTCGCGCGCGGCCGACGTCATCATGGCGCGATAGGCGCGCACGAGTCCCGGCGCGTCGCGGTGCGTGCGCTGCGTGAACCACAGCTGCAGCACGGCGTCGGCGACCGCCTCGACGCCCCCGGCGCGCACCGTCGCAGCGCGAGCGAGCCAGTTCTCGCGCACGCCGAAGCGCGCCGACGTGCAGGCCAGCGCCAGGCGGTCGATGCGCTCGGGCTCGTGCATCGCGAGCCACATGCCGACGGCTCCGCCGAGCGAGAGGCCGCAAAACGAGACGCGCTCGAGCCCTCGCTCGTCGAGGATCTCGAGCACGCCGCGCGCGAGCGCCTCGACCGACGTGGCCTTCGGACTCCCGCGGCTCGTGCCGTGCCCGGGGTGGTCGTAGCGCAGCACGGCGAACCGCTCGCCGAGCGCAGGCACCTGCGGCTCCCACATCTCGAGCGTCGTGCCGAGCGAGTTCGAGAGCACCACGACCGGCGCATCCGCAGGGCCGTCGAGGCGCGAATACGTCACAGGCCGGAGGCTGGCGTCGTGAAGAACACCGTCTGGCCGTCGCCCTGCAGCTGGATGTCGAAGCGGTACGTCGCCGGGCCGGTCTCCGTCGCCACGAGCGTCGCCCGGTCGCCATCGTCGCCGATCGCTCCGAACAGGGGATCGGCGGCGTTGGCGTCGGCCTCGTCGGAGAAGTAGAGCCTCGTGAGCACCGGCTTGAGCAACCCACGAGCGAAGCACAGGACGGTTACGTGCGGAGCCTGGACGGTGCCGTCGGGCTCGCGCACGGCGCCGGGCTTGACGGTCGTGAACGCGTAGCCGCCCTCGAGGTCGGTCTGGCAGCGCCCCCAGCCGAAGCTGCCCTCGTAGCGCCCGTCTGCGTCGGCCTGCCAGATCTCGACCAGGCCGTCGGATACGGGCTCGCCGGCGCCGTCGAGCACCCGGCCCTCGACCCGGATGGCTCCCGGCGCGTTCGCCTCGACCAGCATGGTCTTCGTCACAAGCCCGAACTCGAAGAACGGCCCGACCGTCTGGGAGGGCGTGCGCGAGAGCGTCACTCGTTCTCCATCGGCGTCGCCGCGGCTCCGCCGAGCACGACGTCAAAGTGGTACGCGAGCGCCCACTCGGGCTTCGTGTTGGCCAGGTCGAACGTGCTGATCATGCGCTCGCGCGCCTCGGGATCGCGCACCGACTGGAAGATCGGGTCGTAGGCGAAGAGCGGGTCGCCCGGGAAGTACATCTGCGTCACGAGCCGCTCGGTGAACGCGCGCCCGAAGATCGAGAGGTGGACGTGCGCCGGTCGCCAGGCGTTGTGGTGGTTCTTCCAGGGGTAGGCCCCGGGCTTGATCGTTATGAAGCGATAGCGACCCTCGTCGTCGGTCAGGACGCGTCCCCCGCCCGTGAAGTTCGGGTCGAGCGGCGCCGGGTGCTGATCGACGCGATGCAGGTAGCGACCGGCCGCGTTGGCCTGCCAGATCTCGATCAGCGCGTTGCGGACGGGCCGGCCGTCGCTCGCGCGCACGCGGCCGCTGACGATGATGCGCTCGCCCAGCGGCTCGCCGCTGTGCTGCGTCGTCAGGTCGCTGTCACTCTCGCGCACGTCGTCGGTGCCGAACGCGGGGCCCGTCAGCTCGCAGAGGCGCTCGGGCAGGAGTAGTAGCGGCCGGCGCGGAGAGCGCAGGCGCGTGCCGACGTAGTCGGGCGACAGGTACGCCGGATCGGCGTCGCGGGTGGCGCGCTCGTCGTCGTCGACTTCCTGCAGTGGTTCGGCTCGCACGCTCAAGCGGCACCGTCCTTCTCGTTCGCGGATTTGAGGATACCGGCGCGCTCCGCGCCCTTGCGCTCCAGCGCCCGCCCGCAACGGATGAGGTTGTCGCGCAGGCCTGCGGCTTCGTCGGCGTGGAGCTCGCCGAGCATCTCGCGCTCGACCTCGTCGACCGCGCGGTCGCAGCGCTCGAGCGCCCGGCTCCCGGCCTTCGTAAGCTCGATGTGGATGACGCGACCGTGGCCCGCGGAGGCGGTGCGCCGGACGTAGCCCCGCTCCACGAGCACGGAGAGCACCTCGCTCATCGACTGCGGCGTGACGAGCGAGCGGCGCGCGAGGCGCGCATTCGAGAGCCCGTCCTGCGCGCGCAGCACCGAGAGCGCCGTGTAGGCGGGCAGTGTGAGCCCTGCGGGCTCGACAGCCGCCGAGAGGCGGCGCCGCAGCACGCGGTCGAGGCGGCCGATGACGTAGCTGAGCCGCGGCTCCATCTACGCGTCGGCCGTCCGTTCGTAGGTCTGCAATCCCGGCTTGATGCGCTTCTCGTCGAGGAACTGCTCGAGCCCCTGCTCGCGGCCGTGCTCGGTGTCGAGGAACTGCGACTGCTCGAGCTTGGCGTAGAGGTAGTCCTCCGCCTGATCCCAGCTCATCGTGCCAGTGTGCTTGTAGCCGAGTTTCGCCGCGCGCAGCACGACGGGATTCTTGGCGAGCAGCTCCCGCGCCAGCGACTCGACCTCGGCCCGCAGCTGCCCGCGCGGGACGCTCGCGTTGACGAGGCCCATCTCTGCCGCCCGGGGGCCGTCGAACGTGCGGCCGGTCATGACGTAGAGCAGACCTGCGCGGGGGCCGACGGTGTCCGACAGCGCCTTGCTGACGACGCTGCCGGGTGGGATGCCCCAGTTGATCTCGGACAGGCCGAACGTCGCCTCGTCCGCGGCGATTGCGAGGTCGCAGGCGACGAGCGGGGTGAAGGCGCCGCCGAAGCACCAGCCGTTGACCATCGCGATCGTCGGCTTCGCGTAGGTCCGCAGCAGGCGCCACTGCCAGTAGGCCGCGTCGCGACGCACCCTGCGCTGCACGTGCTCGGGCCCGCCGTCGACCTCGCGGAAGTACTCCTTCAAGTCCATGCCTGCCGACCACGCGTCGCCCGCTCCCGTCAGCACGAGCACGCCGGCGCTGTCGTCGGCGTCGAGCGCCAGCAGCACCTCGACCATCTCCGCGTTCAGGGTCGGGTTCATCGCGTTGCGCTTCTCGGGCCGGTTCAGCTCGACCCAGGCGATGCCCGCGTCGATCTCGACTCGCACGGACGTCCATCGATCCGCGTACGGCACGGTGCTCTCCTTGGCTCGCGTGCCGTCCACTATATCAGGCAGCCTGATATGCGATCAGCGCGCCGGGTCCGTATCATCGGCCCCGTGAGCGAGCTACGCGTGCTTGACGGCGACACGGCTCAGATGGTCGAGGGCGTGTGCGACGCGCTTATCCCCGGCTCGGCGCGCGTGCGGCCCGCCGTCTACATCGACGCGAAGCTCGCGGCCATGCCCGAGGGCGTGCGCGGTGCGGCGCTGGCGGCGTTCGCAGCGCTCGCCGATGGCGATCTCTCCGCGGCGGCGGGCACGCCGGACTTCCTTTGGGTGCGCGCGCTCGCGATCGAGGCGTTCTACAGCGATTTCGTCGCGCCCGGCGTCGACGCCACGGGCGCCTGGCACGAGATCGACTTCAACAGCCCGCTCGCCACGCGCCTGGCGAAGGACTGGTCGTATCTGGGCATCGGATGAGCGAGCGCTTCGACGTGATCGTCGTCGGCTCCGGCGCGGGCGGCGGCATCGTGGCGGGCGAGCTCGCGGAGCGCGGGCGGAGCGTGCTGCTGCTGGAGTGCGGCCCGCACCTCACGGCTGCCGACTTCTCGCGCTGGGAGGCCAAGGCCACGCACGACCTCTTCTGGCCGATGCGCTTCGCGCTGATCGACGGCGGCGCCGGGGGCGCGGTCGCGCTGCTCGGCGGGCGCTGCGTCGGCGGCTCGACCACGGTCAACACGAAGGTGGCGCTTCGCGCGCACGCCAGGGACCTGGCCAAATGGCACGCGGCCGGCGGGCTGACCGGCAGCGGCGGCGCGCCCTTCGGGCCGTCCGACCTCGCGCCGCACTACGACCGCGTCGAGGAGCGCCTCGGGGTGCGCGAGCGCAACGACTGGCCGAAGAGCGTGCTCAAGGTCGCGCCCGCGTTCGAGGCGCTCGGCGCGGAACTCGAGTCCGTGCGCTCCTATACCGACGGCAACTGCATGCGCTGCGGCTCCTGCCTGCAGGGCTGCCCGACCAACGCCGGCAAGTCCACGCTCAACACCTACATTCACGACGCCTGGGCCGCCGGGCTGCTGGAGCTGCGCGCCGGCGCGCACGTCGAGCGCGTGGTGATCGAGGACGGCGAGGCGACGGGAGTCGAGTACACGAATGGCGACGGGACGCTGAGGCGGGTCGGCGCGGGCGCGGTCGTCGTGGCCGGCGGGACGCTCAACTCGCCGCAGATCCTGATGCGCTCCGGGCTGCCCGACAGCCCGAGCAGCCGGTTGATCGGACGCAATCTCGGCTTCCATCCGGCCCGCCTCGTGTACGGGCTGTTCGATGAGCCGCAGGACGCGCACATGGTGTATCCGATCACCGCGCACGCCATGGGCCACCAGCACGACGAGGACGGCGGGTTCGTGATCGAGGCGACGACGATCCAGGATCCGATCGGCTTCGCGACGACGCTCGAGGACGAGAACGGCCCCCTGTGGGGAGCGCCGCTGGTGGAGGCGCTGCGCGGGTTCCGCCGCTGGATCGGCCTGCTCGCCATGGCCAACGACGAGAACAACGGCAGCGTGAGCATCGACGAGAGCGGCGCGGAGTCGTTCACGGCGGCGTTCAACGAGCGCGAGCGCGCGCGCACCGACGGCGCGCTCGAGTTCTCCCGCAACGTGCTTCGCGAGGCCGGCGCCACGAGCGTGCGCTGGACGGGCCTGCTGACGACGCACGTCCAGGGGACCTGCCGCATGGGCAGCGACCCGGAGCGCTCGGTCGTTGACGCGGACGCGCAGTCCTGGGACGTCAAGCGGCTCTACGTCGGCGACGGCTCGCTCATCCCGCACACGCTCTCGGTCAACCCGTCGCTCACGATCATGGCGCTCGCGTCGCGGCTGGCCGAGCACCTCGACTCCGATCCGCACGGATATCTCTCGTGACGGAGGCGCTCCGCGACCTCGCGCATCTCTCCCATCTCGAGCTTCTGACGCCGAAGTTCGATGAGAGCCTCTTCTACTTCCGCGAGATCCTCGGCATGGAGATCTCGGGGGAGCAGGCCGATTCGGTCTACCTGCGCGGCTTTGGCGATTACGAGCGCTCGTCGCTCAAGCTGACGGCGTCGCCGCAGTCGGGGGTCGGGCACCTGGCCTACCGCACCCATAGCCCCGAGGCGCTCGAGCGGCGCGTCGCCGCCCTGGAGGCGGGTGGAGCTGGCGGCGCCTGGCTGGACGGCGACCTCGGGCACGGTCGCGCCTACAGCTTCCTGGATCCGGACGGTCATCGCCTGGAGCTGTTCTACGAGTCCGAGCGCTACGTCGCGCCGCCGGAGATCAAGCCGGCGCTCAAGAACCAGCCGCACCGCTACATGGGTCGCGGCGTGGGCGTGCGCCATCTCGATCACGTCAACCTGCTGGCCGTCGATCCGGGCGAGAACCGCGTCTTCTGCGAGCAGTACCTGGGCCTGCGGCTGACCGAGCAGATCGTGCTCGACGACGGCAACGAGGCGGGGGTATGGCTGGCGTCAAGCCAGAAGTCGTACGACCTCACGTACACGCGCGATGTCACGGGGACGCGGGGCCGGTTGCATCACATCGCGTTCTTCGTCGATCAGCGCGAGGACGTGTTGCGTGCCGCGGACATCTTCCTGGAGCACGGCGTCGTGATGGAGTCGGGGCCGCACAAGCACGCGATCCAGCAGACGTTCTTCCTCTACACCTATGAGCCGGGCGGGAACCGCGTCGAGGTCTGCGCGGGGGGCTTCCTGATCTTCGATCCGGCGCATGAGCCGGTCGTGTGGTCGCAGGCCGAGCGCGCGAAGGGGCAGGCGTGGGGGATGCAGACGGTCGCCTCCTTCCACATCAAGGGCACGCCTCCGGTGCCCGAGGAGGACGTGCTTCTTGCCCGCAGCGCAGGCCACTGAGCCCTCCTCCCGCGCACGCGAGCTCGTGCGCGGGGCCTATGACCTGCACGTGCATGTCGAGCCGGACCTCGCGAAGCGGCGGATCGACGACCTCTCGCTCGCTCGCCGCTTCGCCGAGCTCGGGCTGGCGGGCTTCGTGCTCAAGTCGCACTACGCGCCGACCGCGGAGCGGGCGGCCGTCGTGCGGGGCGCGGTGCCGGGCGTCGATGCGCTGGGTGCGATTGCACTCAACGCGGGTGTGGGCGGGTTGAATGCGCAGGCCGTCGAGATCGCCGCGCGGGGCGGGGCGAGAATCGTCTGGCTGCCGACGGTCGATTCCGAGAACGAGGCGAGCGAGGGTGGCCCCAAGCCCGCCAAGCAGCCGGTCTGGCGCAAGATCCAGGACGAGTTCGAGGCGGCCGGCGTCGCGAGCGAGCCCGTGAAGTTGACGCACGAGGGCCTCGCTCGCGTGCTCGAGGTCGTCGCCCGGCACGATCTCGTGCTCGCGACCGGGCACCTCGCTCGGGCCGAGATCCATGCCGCCGTGGAAGCGGCGCTCGCAGCCGGCGTTGGGCAGGTCGTCGTGACGCATCCGGACTACCCGACGCAGGGCGTTCCCGTGGACGAGCAGTGCGAGCTCGCAGCTCGCGGAGCGGTGCTCGAGCGCTGCTTCGCGCCGATCCATACCGGCAAGGTCTCGTGGGAGGCGACGTTCGAGGCGATCCGCGCGACCGGGCCGGCGAGCAACGTGCTCTCCACCGATCTGGGGCAGGTCGCGAACCCGCCGGTCGAGGACGGGCTCGCGCTGATGGCCGACCGGCTGCTCGAGGCGGGCTTCTCCGAGGATGATGTGCGCACGATGGCCGTCGCGAACACACGGAAGCTGGCCGGTGCCTAAGAGCGTCCTCGTCGTGAGCGCGCACTCCGCCGACTTCGTCTGGCGAGCCGCGGGCGCCATCGCGAAGATCGTGGAGGCCGGCGGCAGGGCGCATGTGGTCTCGCTGTCCTACGGCGAACGCGGGGAGTCCGGTGAGTTGTGGAAGCAACCGGATCAGAGCGAGGAGCGCGTCAAGGAGATCCGGCATGGCGAGGCGCTGGCGGCTGCATCTGCTCTGGGCGCGGACTTCCGCAGCCTCGACCTGGGCGACTATCCGCTCGTCATGGACGCCGCCGCCGTCGAGCACGTGACCGGTCTGATCCTCGAGCTCGAGCCGCAGCTGATCCTCACGCACGCCGCGCTCGACCCGTTCAACCCCGACCACGGGGTCGCGCACGATGCGACGGTGCAGGCGCGGCAGCTGGCGAGCGGCGCGGGGGTCGCGAGCGCGTTCAAGACGATCGCGCCGCCCGAGCTGCTGATCTTCGAGCCGCATCAGCCCGAGTTGTGCGGCTTCGTGCCGACGACGTTCCTCGACATCACATCCGTGTGGAGCAAGAAGGTGGCAGCGATGGAGGCGATGGGTGCCCAGGGGTACCTCGAGCAGTACTACTCGGAGCGCGCGGAACACCGGGCCAATCACGCCCGGCGCATCTCCGGCCGGAGTGGCATCCGCTACTCCGAGGCGTTCCAGCGCGAGATCCCCGTCGTCGTCGACTCGCTGTGACCGACTACGCCGCGTTCGCCCGGCTGGGCGTCTCGACTGTCCACGAGGCGGCCGGACGCATCGGCGTGATCGACTTTGCGTTGACCCAGATCGTGCCCGGCTCGCGTGTCGCCGGCCCTGCGCGCATCGCGCTCTGTGCCGCGCGTGACAACACGATGGTGCACGCGCTGATCGCCGACGCCAATCCCGGGGACGTGCTTGTGCTCACGAGCGTCGAGCCTGCGCCGTATGCGTTCACCGGCGAACTGCTCGCGACGCAGGCGCAGAAGCGCGGGGTCGCGGGCTTGCTGGTGGATGCCGCGGTGCGCGACCTCGACGAGCTCGTCGCCATCGGCCTGCCGATCTGGGCGCGCTTCGTACGTGCCCAGGGCGCGAGCAAGGGCGAGCTCGGCCAGCTCGACGTGCCGGTCGTCGTCGGAGGCGCCGAGATCCGGGCCGGGGACCTCGTCGTGATGGACTGCGACGGCGCCATGGCGCTGCCCGCCGAGCGCGCCGCCGAGGTGCTGCCGCTCGCGCTCGAGCGCGAGCAGCGCGAGGCCGCGATGCGCGAGCGCTACGCCGCGGGCGAGCTCTCCTACGACGTGCAGGGCATCCGCAAGCTCGTCGAAGGCGGCTGATGGAGGTCGCGGTGCTCGGCCTTGGCGAAGCCGGGAGCCTGATCGCCGCCGACCTGGCGGCGGCGGGCTGCACGGTTCGGGCGTGGGATCCCGTGCGTCAGCCGGCGGGGATCCCGAACGCCGCCAGCGATCTGGAGGCGGTCAGGGGCGCCGACGTGATCCTGAGCCTCACGACCGCGGCCTTCGCCCTGGAAGCGGCAGCGAGTGTGGCCGGCGAGCTGGGCAGGGATGCCATCTACGCTGACCTCAACACGGCCGCGCCAGCGCTCAAGCGCGAGCTGGCAGCAGCACTCCCGGTGCCGTTCGCCGACGTGGCGCTGATCGGCGTGGTCCCGAGCTTCGGCCTCGCAATCCCGGCCCTCGCCTCCGGCGCCGGCGCCGAGCGCTTCGCCGAGCTGTTCCGCCCCCTCGGCATGCCGGTCGACGTCGTCGGAGGCCAGGCCGGCGACGCGGCCGGCCTGAAGCTCCTCCGCAGCGTCTTCATGAAGGGCATCGCGGCAGCCTCGATCGAAGCCCTGGAAGCCGCCAGAGCAGCCGGAGTCGAGGACCGGGTCCGGGCCGACATCGCCGGAGTCCTGGGCGAGCCCCTCCTCGACCGCCTCCTCTCCGGCTCGAGAACCCACGCCGCCCGTCGAGTCGACGAGATGCAAGCCGCCGCCGCCTACCTCGCCGAACTCGGAGTCGAACCGCGCATAGCAACAGCCGCAGCCGATTGGCTGGCGCACCTGCGCGACACCGGGGCCTGACCCGGCGACACGGGGGTCAGGCCCGGCCACCGCCGCAGCCGAATGGCTCGCCCAGCTCCGCGACACCGGGGTCTGACCCGCACGGTGCGGGTCTGACCCCAGCCGTGCGGACCTGACCCCGGTGCGACCATCCGCTCAACCATGCCCATTTGCGCTGGAATGACCGCCGGCGTCGGATTGTCACGCGCGCGTCTTCTTGAGCTCGCGCTGGCGCACTTTCCGCATGCCCAGACGGCTTTGCGGTCTCGTGCACGCTCGGTGCCAGGTCCGCACGCGTGGGGTCAGACCCGCACCGTGCGGGCCAGACCCCAAGCGCGCCGCACCGTGCGGGCCAGACCCCAAGCGCGCGCTTAGCCGATCTCGACTCGGACGAAGCCGTAGGACTCCAGGGCGGCTAGGATCTCTTTGTGGCCGAAGGCTTCGCCGGGGGAGGCGAAGCCGAGCTTTCTCGGCGCTTGGTGGACCAGGTGGTGGGCGGCGAAGGCCTGGATCAGGCCCGTGGAGAGATAGGCGCCCTGACCGTGGGCATACACGCGGATCGATTCGAGATTGCCGCGGCCGACGACGACGTCCACCGTGCGCTGCATGCGGCGGTTCTCTCGCGGCGGGCTGCCGGGCTGCACCGAGTCTGCGATCTCGGCGAGCACACGCCGCTGCTCGTCGGGCGGCAGGTCCTTGATGTTCTCCTGGTAGGCCCGCTGGCCGCCGACGATGTTCTCCATGATCGAGCGGTCGAGCAGGCCGCCGAAGGCGCGGACGTTCGCGATCTGCGGGTGATCCTTGAACCAGACCGGGTGCGGGAAGCCGCCCCACGGCAGCGCGAGCTGCGTCGTGATCGCGCTCGGGATCGTCACCTCGAGCGTCGTCACGGGCGGCCACAGCTTGTACTCGTTCTGCTCGAGGTAGAACGACTCCCACTGGAGCTGGCCGAAGATCGTCTGGGTCGACCCGTAGGTCGGGAAGCCGTTGAACATCGAGAGGATTTCGAGCGAGTCGATCCCGGGCGCGCGCTCCATCGCGATCCGCGCGCAGCCCTCCGCGACCGCGGACATGTAGGCCGTCGCCGGTGCGAGCAGGAGCCCCGCCTCGAGGAACTTCGCGCCCCACTGCTCGTGCGCGTGCCGCACCCAGGGAGCTTCGCCGCCCGTGTCGATGTAGTGGCAGCCCGCCTTGAGGGCGGCCTCGGCGACCGCCGAGCCGTGGTAGATGCACGGGCCGACGGTGTTGCAGACGACGGTGGCGCCTTCGAGCAGCGAGGCGAGCGCGTCGACTTCGTGCGCGACCTCGACGACCTCGTAGTCGGCCGTGCCGATGCCGGGCACGTGCGCGAGCACGTCCTCGATCTTCGCGCGGTCACGTCCGGCAGCGACGAACGGGACGTTGTACTCGCGCAGGAACTCGACGATCAGCCGGGCCGAGAAGCCGCTCGCTCCGTAGACGACGACCGGGCGCCTGTCGCTCATGTCGGCCCTTTGCCGAGGCCGAGCAGGCGCATCGCGTTCTGTTTGAGGATCAAGGGACGCACCTCCGGCTTGATGTCGAGCTTCTCGAAGTCGGCGAGCCAGCGGTCGGGCGTGATGAACGGATAGTCGGAGCCGAACAGCACGCGATCGCGGAGCAGCGTGTTGGCGTGGTGGACGAGCTGCGGCGGGAAGTACTTCGGCGACCAGCCGGACAGATCGATGTAGACCTGCGGCTTGTGCACCGCGACCGCGATCGCCTCGTCCTGCCACGGGAACGACGGGTGCGCGAGCACGATCTTGAGGTCGGGGAAGTCGACCGCGACGTCATCGACGTGAATCGGATTGGAGTACTTGAGGCGGATGCCACCGCCGCCGGGGAGGCCGGTGCCGACGCCCGACTGCCCGGTGTGGAAGAGCGCGGGCAGGCCCGCCTCCTGGATCACCTCGTAGAACGGGTAGGCCATGCGGTCGTTCGGGAAGAAGCCCTGCACATTCGGGTGGAACTTGAAGCCGCGCACGCCGTGATCGGCGATCAGCCGACGCGCCTCGTCGACGCCGCGCCGCCCCTTGTGCGGGTCGATGCTCGCAAAGGGGATGAGCACGTCGGCGTTCGCCCTGGCGACCGCGGCGATCTCCTCGTTCGGCACGCGCGTCTGCCCCGTGAACGACTCCGAGTCGACCGTGAAGATGACCGCCATCATGCGCCGCTCGCGGTAGTAGGCCGCGAGCTCGACCGCCGTCGGCCGCGCCGACTCGCCGCGGAAGTGGCGCACGGCGGCCTCGCGCAGATCCTCGGGGAGGGAGTCGCCGCCCGCCTCCGACATCTCCACGTGCGCGTGGACGTCGATCGCGACGGCGTCCGCGAGCGTGAGGCGCTCGGACTCAGCCACGCCGGCCTCCCCGCGCCGGAGCGAGCACGGCGAACGCGTCGAGTGCGGTCGGATCGAGCAGCGCGTCGCGGCTGGCGACGGCGTCCACCGCGACGCCGAGCAGGATGCGCTTCACGGGGGTCTCGAGCTTCTTGCCGGTCAGCGTGCGCGGGATCGCAGGCACGGCGCGGATCGTGTCCGGCACGTGCCGCGGCGAGAGCTCGGAGCGCAGGCCCCGGCCGATGCGGTCGCGCAACTCGTCGTCCAGGGTGGCGCCGTCGGCGAGCACGACGAACAGCAGCAGCTCGCCCGCGCCTCCCTGCTCGTCCTCGAGGTGCACGACGAGACTGTCGGTGATCTCGGGCAGCTCCTCGACCACGCTGTAGAACTCGCTTGTGCCGAGACGGACGCCGCCGCGGTTGAGCGTCGCATCGGAGCGCCCCGTGACGACGCAGCTGCCGCGCTCGGAGAACTGGATCCAGTCGCCCTGACGCCAGATCCCGGGGAACATGTCGAAGTACGAGCTGCGGTAGAGCGAGCCGTCCGCATCTCCCCAGAGCTCCGTCGGCATGGATGGCATGGGGCGCGTGATCACGAGCTCTCCGAGCGCGCCGACGAGCGGCCCGCCCTGCGGATCGAAGGCCTCGGTCGCGACGCCCAGCAGGCGGCCCGAGATCTCGCCTTCGTACACCGGGAGCAGCGCCGAGCCGCCCACGATGCCGCTGCAGACATCGGTGCCGCCACTGCCGTTGATCAGCAGGACGTCCGGCCCGAGCTGCTCGTACACGTAGCGATACCCCTCGGCGGGGAGCGGGGAGCCGGCTGTTCCGAAGACGCGGATCGAGCCGAGATCATTGTCCCGCCCGGGCTCCAGGCCCGCCTTGCGGCAGGCCATCAGGAAGGCGGGGCTGACGCCCATGAAGGTCGGGCGCGTCTCCGCGGCGAGCCGCCACTGCCAACCCGGTTCGGGCCACGCCGGGTCGCCGTCGAGCATGACGATCGACGAGCGCACGAGCAGCGCCGCGACGAGCGCGTGCCACATCATCCAGGAGGTCGTCGTGAACCACTGCAGGCGTCCGCCCGGCTTGAGATCCCAGCTCAGCGCGTGCGCCTTGAAGTACTCCAGCAGGATGCCGCCGTGGCTGTGGACGATGGCCTTCGGGATGCCCGTCGTCCCGGAGGAGAACAGCACGCTGAGCGGGTGTTCGAAAGCGACGGGCAGGAACTCGAGCGGCGCCGGCTCCGCCAGCAGCTCGGCCCAGGGCAGCGCGTCCGGGATCTCGTGCCCGCCGTAGGGGACGTGCACGACGTGGCGGAGGCTGGGGAGGGCCGCGCGGATCGTCGCGACCTCGGCCCTGCGGTCGATCGAGCGGTCGCGGAAGCCGTAGCCGTCGACCACCAGCAGCACCGCCGGCGTGAGCTGCGCGAGACGGTCGACGACGCTGCGCGCGCCGAGCTCGGGAGCGCAACTCGCCCAGACCGCGCCGATGCTCGCAGCCGCGGCGAACGCGATCAGCGTCTCGGGGATGTTGGGCATGTACGCGACGACGCGATCGCCCGGCTTGACACCGAGGCGCAGGAGACCCGCGCGGGCGCGGCAGATCCCCTCGCGCAGGTCGGCGAAGGAGAGCTCCATGCGCTCGCGCGTCTGCGAGTACGCGACGACTGCGACCTGCCGGGTGTCCTCGTCGTCGCCGATCAAGTGCTCGGCGAAGTTGAGCTGCGCGCCCGGGAACCAGGTCACCCCGGGCATGCGCTCGGACGGGACGACGGAGCTGTACGGGGCGCGCGCCTTGACGCCCGAGAAATCCCAGATCGACGACCAGAAGCCGGCCAGGTCGTCGACGGACCAGCGCTGGAGCTCGTCGTAGCTCGCGAACGCGAGGCCCCGCTCGCGCTCGAGCCACGTGACGTAGCGCCCGATCTCGGTCGTCTCCCAGACGTCCTGCGGCGGCGTCCAGAGGACACCGGGGCCGTCGCCTCGCGCCAAGCTCATCGGCATGCGGGCCATCTTAGCCTCCCGTTCCAGCAGTCGGAACGGTGTCTTGACAAACGGGCAGCCCCTTGAGAGAGTCCGGAACGATCGCCGCCGCGACCGGCAGGCGTACGCACGGCGGCTCGGAAGGCACTGACGGTTTCGTCGACGAAGAGGAGTTGCTCGCAGCCATGAGTCCGCGAAGCCTCGAGGACGTCCTGAAGACGCGGAGCGCGGTCGATCTCGCGCGCAACTCGCAGATCGGGCCGTACGTGTACCCGAGCGTGCCGAGCGAGTTCACGAACTGGCGCGACGAGCAGCATGCGTGGCGTGAGACGTGCTGCCTGTTCGATCAGTCGTTCCACATGACGGATCTCTACATCAAGGGCCCGGACGCGCTCAAACTGCTGTCGGACCTTGCCATCAACAGCTTTGACAATTTCGCCGTGGACAAGGCCAAGCAGTTCGTGGCCTGCAACTACGACGGGTATGTCATCGGGGATGCCATTCTCTTCTACCTGGACAAGGATCTGCTGAGCCTGGTGGGGCGCCCATCGGCGCACAACTGGGTGCAGTACCACTGCGAGACCGGGGGCTATGACGCGACGACCGAGCGGGACGAGCGGGCTGCGGTCAATCCCGGCAATCGCAAGCTCTACCGCTACCAGGTGCAGGGCCCGAACGCGCTCGAGGTGCTCGAGAAGGTCAATGGCGGCGCGCTGCCCGAGATCAGGTTCTTCAACATGGGCGTGATCACGATCGCGGGCCACGATGTGCGCGCGCTGCACCACGGCATGTCCGGCGTGCCCGGCCTCGAGTTGTTCGGCCCGTGGGAGCAGGGCGCCGCGGTCAAGGCCGCGATCGTGGAGGCGGGCGCGCAGTTCGGGTTGCGGCAGGTGGGCTCGCGCGTGTACGCCACGAACACGCTGGAGTCGGGCTGGATCCCGTGCCCGCTGCCGGCGATCTTCACGGGCGAGCGGATGAAGGCCTACCGCGAGTGGCTGCCCGCGAACTGGTACGAGGGCACCGGCTCGCTGGGTGGCAGTTACTACTCGGACGAGATCTCGGACTACTACCTGACGCCGTATGACCTCGGCTACGGCGGCTTCGTACGCTTCGACCACGACTTCATCGGCCGCGACGCGGTCGAGAAGATGTCGCAGGATCCCAAGCGGCAGAAGGTGACACTGGCCTGGCACGGCGAGGACGTCGCGGCCGCCATGGAGACGACGTTCCACAAGGGCGATCGCGCGAAGTACATCGACCTCCCGCTGTCCAATTACTCGACCTGGCCGAACGACCGGATCATGAAGGACGGGGAGATGGTCGGAGTCTCGACATTCTCCGGCTACAGCTCCAACGAGAGCTCGATGCTCTCGCTGGCGATCGTCGACGTGGAGCACGCCGAGCCGGGCACCGAGGTCGCGCTCGTGTGGGGCGAGGAGGGCGGCGGCTCGCACAAGCCGGTGGTCGAGCGCCACGTGCAGACCGAGATCCGCGCCACCGTCTCGCCCGTCCCGTACGCCGAGGTCGTCCGCGCCTCGTACCGGCCGAAGTAGCGCGCACGATGGGTGCCGACGCCGAGCTGGTGGGCCTCTACTGGACGGTCTCCGGGCCGGTCGAGGTGCACATCGGGCGCGAGTGGAGCCTGTTCGACTGGGCCGATCGCTGCGCCGAGGCGCGCAAGGTGGGGTTCACCGGCATCGGGATCTGGCACGCCGACCTGCGGCACGTGCTCGAGACGCGGAGTCTTGCGGAGATGAAGAAGATCTTCGACGACAATGGACTGCGCCACCTCGAGCTCGAGTTCATCATGGACTGGTTCCTCGACCCCGACGACCCGCGCCGCCAGGCTTCCGACGAGATCCGCGAGCTGCTGATCCGCGCGGCGGCCGCGCTGGGCGCCCATCACATCAAGGTCGGCAACATCCCGGGCACGGCCTGCGGGCTCCCGCAGCTCATGGAGCGCTTCGGCGAGCTGTGCGCGGACGCGGCCGTGCACACCGACGCGAAGGTCGTGTACGAGTTCATGCCCTTCGACGCCAACGTCAGGAGCGTCGATGCCGCGGTCGAGGTAGTGCAGGGCGCCGGCGCGCCGAACGGCGGCATCGCGATCGACACCTGGCACATGAGCAAGCTCGGCATCGCGCCGGACGAGCTGCTCCGCATCCCCCGCGAGTACCTGTCCTGGGTCGAGCTGAGCGACGGCCGGCTCGAGGACATGGACGACCTGATCGACGAGACCGTCAACCACCGGCGCCTGCCGGGTGAGGGCGAGTTCGACCTGCGCGCCTACATCGCGGTCTGCGAAGACTGCGGCTATGACGGGCCCTGGGGCGTGGAGGTGCTCTCCGAGGAGCTGCGCAACCAGCCGCTCGACGTGATCTTCCGGCGGGCGTACGAGACGACCGCCTCGCAATTCGCCGATGAGAGGAGCTCTGCGTGAGCGCCACGGAGGGAGTCCCGCCGCTCGACCGCGAGCGGCTCGTCTGGATCTACCGGCAGATGCTGCGCATCCGGGAGTTCGAGGAGCGGGTCAAGCGCACCTTCCTGGAGCACCCGGGCGTGATCCGCGGCCACACGCATCTGGCCGACGGCGCCGAGGCGTCGATCGTCGGGTCGATCGCGACGCTCGGGCCCGAGGATCAGTTCCTCACGACCTACCGCTGCCACGGCTATCCGATCGCTCGCGGCAGCGACCCCAAGGCGATCATGGCCGAGATCTACGGGCGCAAGGACGGCCTCTGCAAGGGCATCGGCGGATCGATGCACCTGACCGACGTCTCCAACGGCTTCCTGGGCACTTCGGGCATCGTCGCGGCCGGGATCCCGCATGCGGCCGGGGCCGCCTGGGCGGCGCAGATCCGCAAGAACGGCCAGGTCGTGCTGTGCTTCTTCGGCGACGGCGCCTCCAAGCAGGGCGCGTTCGCAGAGACGCTCAACATCGCCTCGCTGTGGAAGCTCCCCATCGTCTTCGTGATGGAGAACAACGGCTACAACGTCCACACGCGCTCGGACCAGGAAGACGCCAATCGCGCCAACGGCGAGGATCTCTCGGTCAAGGCGAAGGCCTTCAGCATGCCCGGCGTGACGATCGACGGGCGCGACCCGGTGGCCGTGTACGAGACCGTCGGCGCGGCGGTCGCGCGTGCGCGCACGGGTGACGGGCCCACGCTGGTGGAGTCGCAGATGTATCGCCTCTCGGCGCATGGCAACATCATCGCCCCGCCCGGCGTGCCGCTGCACTTCCCCGAGCACGAGGCGATCGAGAAGTTCGGCGCGCCCGAGGAATACGAGGCGGCGAAGAAGGGCGACCCCGTGCCCGCCTTCCGCGGACGGCTGATCGCCGACGGCGTGCTCACGGCCGAGGAGGCCGACGCGATCGGTGCCAATGTCCGCGACGAGATGCAGGCCGCCGTCACGTTCGGCCTCGACAGCCCGTTCCCGGACACGTCCGAAGCCCTCGCCTACAACTACGCCTAGGAGGCGACCGACCTCATGGCACACGAATTGCCGTACATCGCCGCCATCGGCGAGGCGATCCACCTGGAGATGGAGCGCGACGAGAGCGTGCTCTATTTCGGCCAGAACATGGCCACGACCGAGAACGAGCCCTTCGTCGATGCCTTCGGCAGGGATCGCGTGCGTGTCACGCCGATCTCCGAGACGGCCGAGATCGGGATCGCGATCGGCGCCGCGCTCTCGGGCTTCCGGCCCGTGGTCGAGCTTTACATGGCCGAGTTCATGCTGGTCGCCATGGACCAGGTGCTGAACGAGGC
This sequence comes from Actinomycetota bacterium, assembly GCA_030774435.1. GTDB lineage: Bacteria > Actinomycetota > Thermoleophilia > Gaiellales > JALYLC01 > JALYLC01. The sequence continues at coordinate 6,572 of JALYLC010000862.1, read as the reverse complement.
GCCGCGCTTCCGCGCCATGAGCGGCGGCCAGGTCAAGGTCCCGATCGTGCTCAAGGCGGGCTATGGCTTCACGGCCGGCTGGGCCGGCCAGCACACGGGCACCATCAACGCGCTGTTCATGGGCGTCCCGGGACTCAAGGTCGTGGTGCCGTCCACGGCGGCCGACGCCAAGGGCCTGATGGCGACGGCGATCCGCGACGACAACCCGGTCGTGTACCTGCACAACTACCTGCTCACGCTCGAGCACGGAGAGGTGCCCGACGGCGAGTACCTCGTGCCGTTCGGGCAGGCCGCGATCCGCCGCGAGGGCGGCGACGTGACCATCGTCGCCACCGGCTGGTGCGTCGACCGTGCGCTCAACGCCGCCGAGGAGCTCGCCAAGGAGGGCGTCCAGGCAGAGGTCATCGACCCGCGCACGCTGGCGCCGCTCGATACCAAGACGATCCTGGAGTCGGTCGAGAAGACCGGCCGGCTGGTGCTCGTCGACCAGTCGACGCGGCACGCATCGGCCGCGACCGTGATCGCCGGGGAGGTCGCCGAGCACGGCTTCTCGTCGCTCAAGGCGCCGATCGTGCAGGTCACGGCGCTCGACGCCACGGTGCCCTACAGCCAGCCGCTCGAGGCCTTCGTGATGCCGGACGAGGACAAGGTCGTGGCCGCGGTGCGGCAGGTTCTCGGGTTCGCGCCCGTGACGGCGTAAGTGCCTTCGCTCGGGCGCGAGGGGGCCCTGGGCCTGCTCGCGACGATGTGGCGGATCCGGCTGTTCGAGGAACGGGTCATCCGGCTCAAGCAGGCCGACGAGGTGCACGGCCTCGTCCACCTGAGTGTCGGCCAGGAGGGCGTCGCCGCGCCGGTGTGCGCGCAACTGCGCGACGACGACGCGGTCTACTCTGGGCATCGCGCGCATGGGCACGCGATCGCCAAGGGCGCCTCGCTGGAGCGCACGATGGCGGAGCTGATGGGGCGCGACACGGGTCTCTGCCGCGGGCTCGGCGGATCGATGCACCTGGTCGACGCCGAGCGCGGCTTCATGGGCGCCACGGGCGTGGTCGGAGGGAGCATCCCGATCGCGCTCGGCAGCGCGCTGGCCGCGCGCATGCGGGGCGACGACGCCGTCGCGGTCGTGTTCTTCGGCGACGGCGCGGTGCAGGCAGGGCACTTCAACGAGACCGTCAACCTCGCCGCGCTCTGGAAGCTGCCGCTGATCCTGGTGTGCGAGAACAACGGCTTCGCGGAATTCACGCCGCGCTCCGCGCACACGGTCGTGGAGCGTGTCAGCGACGTCGTCGCGCCCTACGGGATCGAGCGCGCCACGGTGGACGGCAACGACGTGCTGGCGGTGTGGGATGCATTCGGGGACTTCCTCGAATCTGCGCGCACCGGCCGGGGCCCGTTCCTGCTCGAATGCCTGACCCAGCGCCTGCGCGGTCACTACGAGGGCGATCCGGGCGCCCACCGCGAGGCCATCGCAGCCGGCGACTGGCAGGCCGAGGATCCGATCCTGCGGCTGCAGCGCCACGGCGTCGCGCAGGGGTGGTTCGGCGAGGACGCGCTGCCCGCCATCGAGGCCGGGGCCGCGCAGGCCGTCGAGGCGGCGGTGCGCTTCGCGCGCGAGAGCTCGTTCCCGTCGCTCGGCCTGATCGGCGAGCTGGTCTACGCCGATGGCTGAGACGACCTACATCAAGGCCGTCACCAGTGCGCTCGCCACCGCCATGCGAGCGGATGAGCGGGTCTTCGTGCTCGGCGAGGACGTCGCGGAGGGCGGCCCCTACACCGCCACCGCGGGCCTGGCGGACGAGTTCGGCACGGCACGCGTGATCAACACGCCGATCAGCGAGGCGGCCATCACCGGCGTCGCCATCGGAGCGGCGCAGTCCGGCATGCGGCCCGTGCTCGAGATCATGTTCGTCGACTTCATCACTCTGGCGCTCGACCAGCTCGTCAACGCGGCCGCCAAGGCCCACTTCATGTCCGGCGGCCAGCTCACCGTGCCACTCGTGCTGCGCACCCAGGGCGGCGCCGGCTACCGCGGCGGCGCCCAGCACTCCCAGAGCCTCGAGGCCTGGCTCACCCACGTGCCGGGCCTCAAGGTCGTGATGCCGAGCCGCCCCAACGACGCCGCCGGGCTGCTCGCCAGCGCGATCGCCGACCCCAACCCCGTCGTGTTCATCGAGAACAAGACGCTCTACTTCCGCACCGGCGACGTTCCCGACGCCGTCGAGCCCGTGCCGATCGGACAGGCCGTGACGCTGCGCGAGGGCCGCGACGTGACGATCGTCGCGCTCTCACGGCTCGTGCACGACGCGCTGGAGGCGGCCGATCGCCTCGCCGCCGAGGACGGCATCCAGGCCGAGGTCATCGACCCCCGCACGCTCGTTCCGCTCGACCTCGCGGCGATCGTCGAGTCCGTCAGGCGCACGGGCCGCCTGGTCATCGCCCACGAGGCTGTCGAGCACGGCGGCTTCGGCGCCGAGATCGCCGCGCAGGTCAGCGTCGCGGCCTTCGACTCACTGGACGCCCCGATCGCGCGCGTGGGCGCGCCGTTCGCCCCGATCCCGCTCAGCCCTCAGCTCGAGGACGCCTACCTGCCGGGCGCGGACGAGGTCGTCGCGGCCGTGCGCGCGATGTTGATCTCGCACTAGGCAGCGGCGTACCATCAGGCAGCCTGATATTCCAAAGGAGGCGCGGTGTACGACTACGTGATCGTCGGAGCGGGATCCGCGGGTTGCGTGCTCGCGGGGCGCCTGAGCGAGGACCCCGGCGTCAAGGTCGCGCTGCTCGAGGCAGGCGGACAGGACAGCCGACCCGAGATCGCGATGCCGATCGCGTTCCCGATGCTCTTGAAGTCGAGCGTCGACTGGGATCTCTATGGCGAACCCGAGCCGGGGCTCGGCGGCCGGCGGCTCTTCCTGCCCCGCGGCAAGGTGCTCGGCGGGTCAGGATCCATCAACGCGATGATCTACATCCGCGGCAATCGCGCGGACTATGACGAGTGGGCGGCCGGCGGCGCGGAGGGCTGGAGCTATGACGAGGTCCTGCCCTACTTCAAGCGCTCGGAGGACAACGAGCGCGGCGAGGACAACTTCCACGGCGTCGGCGGGCCGCTCAGCGTGTGCGACAGCCGAGCCATGAGCCCGCTGATCGAGACGATGCTCGAGGCGAGCGAGCTGGCCGGCCTCGACTACAACCCCGACTTCAACGGCGCACGCCAGGAGGGCGTCGGGCGCTTCCAGGTCACCCAGCGCAACGGGCGCCGCCAGTCGACGGCGGCCGCGTTCGTGCACCCCGTCGAGGACCGGCCGAACCTGGACGTCATCACCGACGCGCTGGCGGTGCGCATCCTCTTCGAGGGCAAGCGCGCCGTCGGCATCGAGATCGCCCGCGACGGCAAGGTCGAGGAGATCCGCGCGGAGCGCGAGGTGATCCTCTCGGCCGGTAGCTACCAGTCGCCCGTGCTGCTGATGATCTCCGGCATCGGTCCGGCGAACGATCTCGCGCCCTACGGGATGGAGGTGCGGGAGGACCTCCCCGTCGGGCACAACCTCCAGGATCACTGCATGGCGCAACTCAACTTCGAGACGGACGAGCCGTCGCTCTTCGGCGCGTTCGCGCCCGACAACTTCGCGCTCTACGAGAGCGAGGGCAGGGGCCCGCTGACGTCCAACATCCCCGAGGCCGCCGCGTTCTTCCGCACGCGCGAGGGCCTCGAGGCGCCCGACATGCAGTTCCACTTCGCACCCTCGATGTTCTACGACGAGGGGCTGACGGCGCCGCACGACCACGGCTACTGCTTCGGCCCGGTCGTGATCAAGCCGACGAGCCGCGGCCGCGTGATGCTGCGCGCGCCACTCGCGGACTCCAAGCCGCGGGTGCTGTGCAACTTCCTCACCACGGAGGAGGATCGCCGGTGCATGATCGCCGGAGTGCGCAAGGCGATGGAGATCGCCGGGCAGGAGCCGCTCAGGAAGGCGATGCGCAGGCCGTTCAGCGTGCCGGCCGGCGACTCCGACGAGGAGATCATGGACTTCGTCCGGCGCGCCGGGCAGAGCGTGTACCACCCGACCTCGACCTGCGCGATCGGATCGGTCGTCGACCCGCAGCTGCGCGTCTACGGCTTCGAGGGGCTGCGCGTCGCCGACGCCTCCGTCATGCCGACGGTCACGCGCGGCAACACCAACGCCGCGACGATCATGGTCGGCGAGAAAGCTGCCGACCTGATCAGAGGGGCCGGATGACAGCCGGCGAGGGCGCGGCCCGGAGCGCCGATCCACCGCACCGTCACGCGGGTGTGGCCTGCCAGTCTGGTGAGTCGTCTTCCCATGTGGTGGTCGCGCAGGCCACCGTGCCCGAGTTGATGCGGTAGTTGTCCCAGGCGATCTTGACCTCTTGGTGGCTGAAAAAGTTCATGCCGCTGGTCGCACCGAGACTGATCGAAGCCGGAGAGGTCCAGATTGGCCCGGAGGCGATAGGCGCCCAGGTCGCGCCGTTGAGGTAGGAGGCAATCGCGGTGCCGCCCGCGCGCTGGAGGCGCAACGTGCCGGCCAGGTCACTCGTGGCCCGCGAGGTTGCCACCGGCGGAATCCAGGAGCTGTACCCCTCGCCCCAGAGCTGGCTCTCGCGCATCGCCATCCACCCCGGGTTCGACGTGCCGAACGCGGTGAGCCTCGCTTGAACGCCGTTTGCGGCCGGCCACTCCAGCAGCTGGTAATCGACCTGCACGTCGAAATCGCCGACCAGACCGCAATCTAGCGTGCCGGCGTTTGCACTGATTTCGTCGAACTGGCCGCCCTGCGTGGCGTTCGCGCTCACCGTGGTCGTGAACTTGCCATTCGCCTCGCTGTTCGTCGCTCCGGTACCGCTCTGCTGGGGCTGCCAGAGCCTGCTGTCGCCGCCGTCGAACGCATCGAGGAACGGCCCGCGTAGCGGCGAGATGTCTACCGGATTGCCGCCCAGTGGCATTACCGAGAGCGCGCAGCCGCCAAGGCCGCTGGCCACGCACGACTCGTAGACGATCGAGTGCGCGTCGGGAGACCACGACGGGTTGACTTGCTGATCGGCGCGCAGTGCGGTGAGCCTGCGGTCGCCCTTGCCGTTGCCAAGCACCGTCCAGATGTTCGTGCCGGCCGAGAGCGTGCCCGAGACGTACGCAAGCCGGCCGCCTGCTGGGGCCCAAGCGGGCTCGAACTGGTTGCCCCGGCGCACCGTCACGCGTTTCAGCGCGTTGCCCTGGATGTTCATGACCCAGATGTGCGTGCCGGTTGTGCCGCGGTTGCTCGAGAACGCGATCAGCCGTCCGTTGGGAGAAGTTGCGGGATAGCGGTCGCTCGCGCGGTTGCGCGTCAGGTCGACCGCGCCGCTGCCGTCGATGCCGATGCGGCGGATCTCCCAGTTGCCGCCCTTCTTCGACTCGTAGACGACGTAGCGGCCGTCGGCGGTTATGCGCGGATGGTCTGCGAAGGGCGCGTCGTGGGTGAGTTGCGAGACAGCAGAGCCGTCGGCGTTCATGAGGTAGATCTCCATCGCGCCGGAGCGGTCGCTGGCGAACGCGATCCGCTTCCCGTCGGCCGACCAGCTCGGGGTGATGTCCGCATGCGGATCGCGCGTCAGGTCGACCCGTCCCGATCCATCGGACGCCGCCGCGAAGATCTCGCGATCCCCGCTGAACGTCGACGAGAACACGATCTGGCCCGGCTTGCCAGGGAAGCCGGCCTGCGCCGGCGCCACCATCGCGAGTGCAGCGGCACAGGCGATTGCGCACAGGCTCCAGCGCCCGTGCCGTCTGGCAATGGAGAGCCCCTTTCTGCGCATCTGTTCTCCGATCACATCCGTCATGTAACGAACGTCACGAATGGCGACCATACTCCGCCCCTGCGCGACGCGCAATCAGGGAAATCGGCTTTGCGTTTCGGCGCGGCTTGCCCGTCGCCGTCCGCCTCGATGCAGCCGGGATCGCCACCAAGCTATTCGAAAAGCCTTTCACTGCTGACCAACGGAAGCCATGTCGGGGCAAGTGCGTTCAGCGACCACTGCCGGAGCATCTGGGCTGCCACGGTAGGGCAAACCTTTCCTGGGCCAAGCACTGGGTTCGTCACACGCGTTGACGCGACGACGCTGAAAGTCACGGGCCGGATCGGAACTATCGTGGCAAGGGACTGCTGTGGGCGGACGGAAGCGTGTGGGTCTCCGACATAGAGCACGCAGCCATCCTGCGCATCGGGTAAGACGGCGATGCACTGCGCGGGGCTCGCTCTTCGTGCTCGGCCAATCGTTACGTCAGGTTTACGTGACAGCGACGCTGCCGTGACGTGTAGCGCCTATGTTCTGCTCCCCGCTCGACGACTTGCGATGCCTCCCGGCGGGAGCGACCATATGTCCCCACGACCTGACCCTGGGACCGCCAGGGGAAAGGAGTACGAGATGTCTCCTCCATGCTTCGCGCGCCGCAGCATGCCCCGGCTCCGCCGGCGTTCGCATATCGGGTCAACGACCCGGCTGCGCTCGCGCGGTGTGCCCAGGAGTGAGTGTCAGATCCCCGCTGCCGCTGCGCGGACGAACTCGGCGGAGGCGTGCAG
>JALYLC010000861.1 GCA_030774435.1 Actinomycetota bacterium | reverse complement strand
ATTAGAAGCTGTCTCAATACCTGGGTAGGCTGCGGTCGCGATAGCGCGGACGTGGCTGCAGGTGCGGGTGGATCTTCTGGGCGGTGGCGGGTTGCGGTGTGATCCGTCGCCGGGGCGGATCTTTATCGTCGGCCCGGGGCACACGTTCGAGCAGTTCGCGGAGGCGATCGACGCGGCGTTCGCTCGCTGGGATCTGTCGCATCTGCACAGTTTCGAGCTTGCCGATGGGCGGCTGATCGGTTTCCCTGACGACTCCTTGGGCCCGGACCTGGTGTGGCTCGATCACGCCAAGTTGAAGGTCGCCCAGGAGATCAAGCCAGGCGAGGGGTTCGAGTACGTCTTTGATCTTGGCGACAACTGGCTTTACCGTTGCACGGTCGCTGCTGGCAAGGCCGACCCCCTTGAGGAGTACGGCATCCTGCCCAACGGGCCGGTGGTGATCTGGGGGTGGGGCTCGATTCCCGACCAGTACGGGCGCCTTTCGTTCGACGCTGACCGCGAGGACGAAGAGCTCGAGTGACGCTCAGGCGCCCAGCATGCGCTGGCAAACGACGGACAGCCCAGCAGCATGAACGCCAGGCGCAGCTCGCCCGAGCGTTCGTAGCGGGTGCGCAGCCGACGCGGGTTGTGCAGCCGCAAGCCCCGTCACGCTTTGCCGGGGGTTTCCCGTGCCGTACCAAATGACACTCGCTGCGGTTGTCATTTGGCACGCGAAGAACTCGGGTTCGCCTGTCCAGGAGGCTTGAGCGCTAGGGAGCACTCAAGTCGCTGACCCTCAGGATCTTTCGATCAATCTAGATCGGGAGAGTCGGCGACGCGAGGCTGATCTAGTGGGCGTGCCGCCAAATGACATGCGCTGCACGTGCCATTTGGGCACCTGACTCGAACCCGTGACGGTCCGTCACAGCGAGGCGCGCCACCGTGCTGGCAGCGTTCGGGCATGACCCGCCTTCCCTCGCTCTACAAGTGCCGCGGCGTACCCGTGAAGTCGCCGATCTGCGCGATCTGCCTCGACCGCACGCGGGGCCGAACTCAGGTACGAGAGCTCACGCACGGCGTCAAGCTGTCGCTCTGTGCGGGCCATCACTCGGTCGAGTTCATGCGCAGCAACGCCGGGCGGGACTTCGTGGTCACGCTCTCGCGCATCTGGGGTGCACAGGGCTGTCTGACCCGTGCACGTTCGCGCGCGCTCAAGACCCACCTTGCAGCCGTGCGCGCCGTTGGCACCACCATCAGCCGCGCGCGGCCGGGCTCGTATGCCTGGCCGCGGCTGCGGCGCGAGGCTGAGGACTGCTTCGCTCGCGGCGACGGCACCGTCCTCACCATCGCAAGGTTGCGCGAGCAGCACGCCCGCGACCATGCCAAGGTGCCCAGCGTCCGCACGATGCAGCGCTGGTTCCGCCAGTGCCGCTGGCTCCGGGCTCCGGCCGAGACAGGCAATCAGGCGGCCGCCTGAAAAACAGGAGCCGCTAGGCGATCTCGAGCGGGAGCTCCTCGGGCGGCCGGCCCTCCGCCAGGTGCCACGCGCGGATCTCCGGCGGGTCGCTCTTGAGCGAGACGATCACGTAGGCCGCCTCGGGCCAGGTCGCGAGCTCCAGGTCGGTACGCGACGGGCTGGCGGGCGACATCGTGTGCGAGTGGTAGATGGCGGCCACGTCGTCGCCGCTCTCGTCGATCGCGAGGGCGATGCGCAGCAGATCCTCGGCGTCGACGTTGTAGCGATACGGGCTCGCATCGGCGTTGCGCGCCGGATGGAACGTGTGCAGTGCTCCCTCAAGCGTGCCGCCGAAGATGCCGCAGGCCTCGTTCGGGAGCTCGGAGCGGGCGTGGGTGATCATCTCGTCGGCCAGCGCGCGCGGAAGCGTCACCACCAGACGCCCTGCTCCATGCGCTCGAGCAGCTCGGCCTCGGGGGTGTCCCAGAGACCCGCGGAGAGGTACTTCCAGCCGCCGTCGGCGAGCACCATGACGATGTTCGCCGGGCCCTCGATGTCCTGTGCCGCGCGCATGGCGGCGTGCAGGACGCCGCCTGAGGAGACGCCCGCGAAGAGGCCCTCTTCGCGCGCCAGGGCGCGCAGTCCGCGGACGGAATCCTCGTTGCTCACGAGCAGCTTGCGGTCGAGCAGCGAGAGGTCGAGGATCTCGGGGGTGTAGCCGTCCTCGAGAGAGCGCAACCCGTCGATGCCCTCGCCGGGCAGTGGCTCGGCCGCCACGACCTGCAGGTCGGGCCGATCGCGGCGCAGACGGCGGGCGCAGCCCATGAGCGTGCCGCCGGTGCCGAGTCCCGCCACGAGGACGTCGACTTCGGGGCAGGCGGCAAGGATCTCCTCGGCCGTGCCTCGCTCGTGCGCGCGCGGGTTCGCCGCGTTGCCGTACTGGAAGGGCATGTACAGCGTCGGATCGGCCGCCGAAAGCTCGCGCGCCATGGTGACCGCGCCATTGGAGCCGAGCTCCGCGGGCGAGTAGATGACGTCGGCGCCGAACAGGCGCATGAGCTGCTCGCGCTCGGGCGTCGAGCCCGCCGGCATCACGATCGACACGTCGAGCCCGCGCAGGCGCCCCTGCATCGCGAGTGCGATGCCGGTGTTGCCGCTCGAGGGCTCGAGGATGCGCCGGCCCGGCCACAGCTCGCCGGCCTCGGCCGCGGCGTCGAGCATCGCGCAGGCCACGCGATCCTTGACCGAGCCGGTCGGGTTGAACCACTCGAGCTTCGCGAACAACCGCACGTGCGCGCTGGGCGCGAGCCGGGTCAACTCGACGAGAGGGGTGCCTCCGACGGTCCGGCAGAACTGCACGGCGCGAGGCGGGGCGATCACGTGCTCAGCCTCCAGAGCCGCCGGCCATCGCCGGCAGGACGATCACGCTCGCACCGGGTGCCAGGGGGGTGTCGAGGCCGCCGCTGACGCGCACGTCCTCGCTGTCGACGTAGATGTTCACGAACGCGGCGATGTCGCCGTCGTCTCCGAGCAGTCGGGAGCGCAGAGCCGGATGCTGATCGGTCAGGTTGTCCAGGGCGGTGCGCAGGCTGTCACCGTCGGCCTCGACGGTCCGTGCGCCACCTGCCATGGGGCGCAGGACGGGAGGCAGGCGAAAGCTGGCCATCTCAGGTCGTTGCCCGCGCGGGCGGCAGGCAAAACTCCTCGTAGTCGATGTACTCGATCGGACCGGCGTCGGCGCCGCAGACGGGGCAGTCCGGGTCGCGGCGCAGCCGCACCTCGTGGAAGCTCGTATCGAGTGCGTCGAACAGGATCAGCCGGCCGGTCGGCGGCTCGCCGATCTCGAGCAACAGCTTCAGCGCCTCGCTGGCCTGCAGCGAGCCCATGATGCCGGGCAGCACGCCCAGCACGCCGCCCTCGGCGCAGGAAGGCGCGAGCTCGGGCGGGGGCGGCTGCGGGAAGAGGCACCGATAGCAGGGGCCCGCGTACGGCTGGAAGACGGTCAGCTGACCCTCGAAGCGGAAGATCGAGGCGTGCACCACCGGGATGCGGTGGCGCAGGCTCGCGTCGTTGAGCAGGTAGCGCGTGGGGAAGTTGTCGGTGCCGTCGACGATCACGTCGACGCCTTCGAGCAGCCGGTCGATGTTCTCCGACGTCAGGCGCTCGCGGTAGGTCAGCACGTGCACATCGGGATTGAGCTCCTCGATGCGCTGCTTCGCCGACTCGGTCTTGGCCATGCCGACGGAGGCCATCGAGTGCAGCACCTGCCGCTGCAGATTCGACTCGTCGACGACGTCCGCGTCCACGATGGCGATCGTGCCCACGCCTGCGGCGGCCAGATACAGGCCCACGGGGGAGCCAAGGCCGCCGGCGCCGACGAGCAGCACGGTCGAGTCGAGCAGCTTCAGCTGGCCGGCCTCGCCGACCTCGGGGATCAGGGTGTGACGCGAATAGCGCGCGCGTTGTGCCTCGTTGAGCACGCGCGGCGCGCTCCAGGGGAAGCCGTTCTGCTTCCAGGCCCCGAAGCCGCCGGCGAGCGACGCCACGTCCTCGTAGCCCAACTCTTCGAGCGAGCGCGCGGCGAATGCCGAGCGCGCACCCGACTGGCAGCTGATCACGATGGGCGTGGAAAGGTCGGGAACGACTCCGGCGATGCGCGACTCGAGGTTGCCGCGCGGGATATGCAGCGAACCGTCGATTGCACCCTGGTCGAACTCGTCCGGCTCGCGCACATCGATCAGCACGGGCGGCTCCTCGGAGCTGAGGCGGGCAGCCGCATCGGCGGCGCTGATCTCATGGATCTGCGTTTTCAGCTCAGCGAGAAGTTCCTGGTAGGAAGGCACGTCCGTGCGAACGCTACGTGCATCGCGCCTATTCCGTCGAGCTTGAGGGGTTTGCACTGAGAACTGGTTTCAAAAGTGGCGGGGCGTTCGGG
>JALYLC010000860.1 GCA_030774435.1 Actinomycetota bacterium | reverse complement strand
TGACGACCGTGTAGCCGTTGATGAACCCGATCGCCATGCCGAACACAAGCACGACCGCGATCGAGGGCCACACGTTCCAGTCGGCGCGCGTCGTCAGGAGACCGAGCAGGAGACCCGAGGAGCCGATCATGACGCCGGCGGACAGATCGAACTCGCCGCCGATCATGAGCAGCGCGACGGGCACGGCGACGATCCCGTACTGCGCCGACTGATCCATCCACTGGCTCGTGATGCCGAGGTCGGACAGCCAGTGCACGTTGCGCGCCGTGTAGGCGAACAGGAAGAACACCGCGACGGCCCCGCAGAACGCGCCGATATCGGGGCGCGCGACCAGGCGCGCGATGATGTTGACGCCGGCGAGTCGTTCGTCTCGGGCTGCGGGGGCTGTGGGTACTGCGGCCATATGACGCGTCCGTGCGAGGGCTGGGTGGCAACTATGCCACCAAGCCCTCGTCGGTTGCTAGCGCGTGCCCTTGGCAGCGAGGGCGGCGACCTTCGCCGCGTTGGCCTTGTTGATGATTCCCGGCCCTGTCAGAACCGGCTTGCCTCCGCCCACCGTGTTGAGGTTGTTCACGAACAGCACGGCGAAGACCACGGGCAGGTAGCCCTGCAGGTACTGCTGCTGGTCGATCGCGAACAGCATTTGGCCGCCCTTGATGGCGGTGATCACGGCCGGGTTGACATCGAAGGTCCCGACTTTCGTGCCGCTCGGTGCCACCTGCTGCGCCGGGACCGTGACGTCTGGGTCGAGTCCGAGCAGCGCGTCCGTGCCCTTGTTGGCCGCGAAGTAGGCCTTGATCTTGGCCTGCGTGCCCGGGATGTCGTCCTTGGCTTTCGGGATCAGGAGGGTCTTCGTGGTGCCCTTGAACGTCTTCTTCACTCCCTTGGCGCGATCCGTCAGGCCCGAGTTGCTGGCCTCGTGGATCACGACGACCACCGACTTGGCGCCGGCATCGTTGAACTGCTTGCCCGCGCCCTCGCCCGCGATCTCCTCGCTCTGCCCGACGTGCACCTCGTAGGTCTTGAGAGCGTCGAAGGCGCCCTCGCCGGAGTTGACGGTGATGATCTCGATGCCCCTCGCGGCCGCCTTCGTGAGCGGATCCTTGAGCGCGCTGGCATCCGGCACCGAGGTCGCGATGACGTTGACCTTGGATGCGATGGCCGCGTTGATGCCCGAGACCTGCTTGGAGACGTCGTTGTTGGCGTAGACCTGCGTGACGTTCACGCCATGGCCCTTCATGTCCTTGGCGGCCTGGTCCACGCCGGCCTTGAAGACCGACCAGAACGACCCCGTGTCGCCGTGAGTGACGACGGCGACCTTCGTCGTGGTGGCGGTGGAGGCCGCCCCTGCGATCCCCTCGGCGCCAAATGCGCTGAACCCGGCGGCCAGGAGGCCACCCGAGACGAACAGGCCGCGGCGCGAGAGCGCGCTCGACCCCTCGTCCATCGCCGTCTCTGCCGTTTGCTCCTGCATACCCATCTGTTCCCTCCGTGTCGGATCTGATCGGGCTGGGTGTCAGCCCGCGGGGACCGGTGTGCCGGTGACCGCGTCGACTGCGACGGGTCGCCGTTCGAGTCTCGAGCGGTCTGCGGCGAGCGCGACGAGCAGCGCTGAGCGTGCCTCGTGCAACGTGCACGCACTCGGGCCGCCGTCGAGCACTGTCGTCACGAACGCCGCAAGCTCGTCCTGGTAGGCATTGTGGAATCGCTGCATGAAATCGCCGTACGCGGGGGCTGTCGGCTGCACAGCGCCCGCTTCGAGTGAGCGGATCGGGCTGCGCGCATCCACGCCGGCCGCGACGCTGTCCCGGGTGCCGAAGAGTTCGAGGCGGACGTCGTAGCCGAGCGGATCGTGCCGGGTTCCCGAGAGGATCGCAAGCGCCCCGCCGCTCAGCCTGAGCACTGCGGCGGCGACGTCGACGTCGACGTGGTCGGCGAACCACGATGCCTCGCGGACAGCGCCGTCCGCGTAGACCTCGACGATCTCCTCGCCGGTGACGAAGCGCAACGCGTCGAAGTCGTGGATGTGGAGGTCGCGGAAGATGCCGCCGGAGGCCGCGATATACGACTCGGCGGGCGGCGTGGGGTCGTGGGTCGCCGCACGCGCGATCAGGAGCTTGCCGAGCGACCCGCCGGCGACTGCCCGCTGCGCCGCGCGGTAGCCCGCGTCGAAGCGCCGCTGGAAGCCGATCTGGACGACGATGCCGGCCCGGTCCACGTCGTCGATCGCTGCCTCCAGCATGGCGAGGTCGAGCGCGACGGGCTTCTCGCAGAAGGCGGGCAGCCCCGCGCGGGCGGCCAGCTGGATCATCGGCGCGTGGGTGGGCGTGGGCGTCGCAATCACCAGTGCATCGACGCCGGCTGCGATCAGGTCGTCGGGCGTGGCGGCCACCGAGGCGCCCAGCTCGGAGGCGACCCGGCGCGCCCGCGCATCGTCCGCATCGCACACGGTCACGGAGGCGACGCCCCGCAACGACGCGAGCGTGCGCACGTGAAGGGACCCGATACGCCCGGCGCCGATGACGCCGATGCGGAGGGCGAACGACCCAGGTTTCCGTGCTCCCGGCTCCATCGGTAAGCGCTTACAGTAAGCGCTTACACAAAGGTCGTCAAGGTCCCGCTTGCGAGGCCGGTCAGAGGATGTGCGCGGTCGATCCGCGCACGATCAGCTCGGGCGGGAAGAGGTGGTGCAGCTTTCCCGGCTGGCGGCCAGCGATCATGCCGAGCAGCAGCTCGGTCGAGTGGCGCGCGATCTCGCCCGCCGGCTGACGGATCGTGGTCAGCGGCGGCGAGGTGTACGGCGCCAGCCGCAGGTCGTCGAAGCCGACGACGGAGATAGCGCCGGGCACACTGCGGCCGCTCGCTGCGATCGCGTTGATCGCGCCGATCGCCGACAGATCGTTGGCCGCGAAGACCGCGGTCAGCCCCAGGTCGGCCTCCAGCAGGGCCTGCATTGCATCGTGGCCGCCGGTCTCGGTGAAGCCCCCGAACGCGATCAGCGACGAGTCCGGCGCCACGCCCGCCTCTATCAGCGCAGCCTGGTAGCCCAGCAGCCGCTCCTCGCTGATGCGTGCCGGCGCGCCCATGATGTGCGCAATCCGCGTATGCCCGAGCGCGAGCAGGTGCTCGGTCGCAAGCCGTGCGCCCATGCGGTTGTCGACCTGCACCAGCGGCACCGAGCGCGAGTCGACGTCGCGGTCGAGGCAGACGATCGGAAAGCCGTCCTCGACGAAGCGCGCGATCCGCTCGGGCGGCAGGACGAGGCCGTCGACGAGTGCCCCGTCGACGTGCTTGGCCCGCAGGAGGCGGAGGTACCGCTCTTCCTGCTCGGGATCGAAGTCGGTGGTGCAGAGCAGCATCGTGTAGTCGCGCTCGCGTGTGAGCAGTTGGATGCCGGTGACGAGGTCGGCGTAGAAGGGGTTGGTGATGTCAGGCAGCAGCAAGGCGATCGTCTGCGTCGATCGCGTGACGAGGCTGCGCGCGATCGTGTTGGGCCGGTAGCCGAGCCGCTCGACGGCGGCGTCGATCGCGAAGCGCTTGCTCTCGGCCACCTGGCCGGTGCCGTTGAGCGCGCGCGAGACGGTCGCCGTGGACACTCCGGCGAGACGCGCGACGTCGTAGATCGTCGGTCTCCTGCGCCTGGAGCCAGGGGTGCTCACGACGCCAGGGTAGCGCCCGGGACGCCGGGATGTAAGCGATTTCAGGAAGCGCTTGCGCGAGCGGGGCCCGGCGCGAGCAGTTGCGCGCAGCTCGTGTCGGCGAACCACTGCTCCCATTGCTCGGCCGTCCAGCCACGTTGAGCCACCAGCAGCTGCCACAGGTCAGGGTGATTGAGCGTCCAGAGGATGTCGCTGGCGCGTACGACGTCGAGGCCCGGGGCCAGCGCGCCGCGCGCGCTCAGGGACTTCACGATCGCGCCCGATCCCGCGCGGGCAGCTCGCGAGATCCGGCGGGTGCTGCGGCCCGGCGGGCGAGTTGCCATCGCCGTGTGGGGGCCGCGCGAGGGCAACCCATGGC
>JALYLC010000859.1 GCA_030774435.1 Actinomycetota bacterium | reverse complement strand
GGCTAAGACGTACGAACAGAATGATCGTGGCGGTCGGAGGTCTCGAATCGCCTGCGGTCTGGTTGTCGGGCGCGGTGACTGGCGGGCGGCGAACGGGAGCCGCCCGACAACCAGACCTGCGGC
Organism: Actinomycetota bacterium; assembly: GCA_030774435.1. GTDB lineage: Bacteria > Actinomycetota > Thermoleophilia > Gaiellales > JALYLC01 > JALYLC01. The sequence continues at coordinate 4,327 of JALYLC010000859.1, read as the reverse complement.
GACCCTTGGCCCGCTCAAAGAACCGAGCGAGCCAAGGGGCTTCGCGGGAACGGATCCCGGGTCTCGAAAAGGTTCCAACCGGATCATCGAGCCGAGATCCACTCCCGCTCGCTTCGAGGCCCCCGACCACTCACGCTGATTCCGCTAGACCTTCTGACCCTCCGCCTCAGGGCGTAGGCTGGCGCGACCGCAGCGCTCGCAGGAGGACTCAGTGATGGCAGGGAACGACAACGGCGCTCCGTCCGTTGCCGACGTCATCGTCGTCGGCTCCGGATCGGGCGGGGCCGTCGTCGCGCGTCGCCTCGTCGACGCCGGCGCGGACGTGGTCATCGTCGAGGCCGGTGACCCGGACGACAACCCGGCCATCCACGATCCGTCGCGGCTGTTCGAGCTGTGGGACAGCGAGCAGGACTGGGGCTACCGGACGGTGCCGCAGGCCGCCTGCGCCGGGCGTGAGCTGCACTGGCCGCGCGGCAAGGTGCTGGGCGGGTCGAGCGCCCTCAACGGGATGATCTACGCGCGCGGGCATCGCAGCGACTACGACGCCTGGGCGTATGTCGGCAACGACGGCTGGGGCTATGACGACGTGCTCCCGCTGTTCAAGCGCTCGGAGGACTTCGACCGGGGCGCTTCGGCCTACCACGGTGCGGGCGGGCCGCTCCACGTGCTCTCCCGCTACGAGCCCCACCCGCTCAACGCCGCGGTCGTCGCCGCGGCGCAGGAGGCGGGGATCGCCTTCAACGACGACCACAACGGCGAGCGTCTCGACGGCGTCTCCTTCTGCCAGCTCACCGTCAAGGGCGGCATCCGCCAGAGCACCGCGACCGCCTTTCTCGCGCCCGTCTCGGGCGCCCCCAACCTGACCGTGCTGACACGCGCCTGTGCGCAGCGGCTGCTCTTCGACGGCGTGCGGTGCGCCGGGGTCGAGATCGTCCGCGACGGCGCCGTCTCGCAGATCCGGGCCGACGTCGAGGTGGTGGTCTGCGGCGGCACGGTCGAGTCGCCGAAGCTCTTGCTGCTCTCGGGCATCGGCCCGGCCGAGGAGCTCGCCGCGCTCGCAATCGACGTCGTCGCCGATGTGCCCGGTGTCGGGCGCAACCTGCACGACCACGTTCTGTCGCCCGTCATCTATGGCGCCTCGCGTCCCGTCCCTCCGGCGCTCCCGGGCGTCCAGCAGCTGCACAGCCAAGTTGGGGGTGGACGCGGACGCAGTCGTCGATCCGCAGCTACGCGTCCGCGGCGTCGACGGCCTGCGCGTCGCGGATGCCTCGATCATGCCGTTCGTCAGCTCGGGCAACACCCATGCGCCCACGCTGATGATCGGCGAGCGCGCCGCGGATCTCGTGCTCGGCTCGGCGCCGGCTGCCATGCGCCGAACCGCAGCAGCTGCTTGATGACCTTCCCGTTCTCGGCGTCGCGCCCGGCCTCGTGCGCTACTCACGGCGAGCGCACGGAACCGGCGATCAGCGCGCGAGCCGCTGGCTGAGCAGCACGCGCGTGCGTCCCGGCTCGTGCTCCAGGCTGGCCGTGTGCATCGTCGCCCGCATGATCTCGATGCCACGGCCGCGGTCCGGATCCGCCACGGGCGGCTGCCAGCTCCCGTGATCCTCGACCATGATCTCGAGCGCGCCCGCGGAGTGGTCGATGACCAGCCGTATCGTTCCCGATGCTCCCTGATAGCCGTGCTCGATCGCGTTGTTGCACGCCTCGGAGATCGAGAGCACGACGTCGTCGCGCTCGTTCTGGTCGAGGCCACGCAGGGAGAGCCAGGCGCGCAGGCGCCGGCGCAGTCCGGCGAGCGCGGCCGGGTCGCCCGCGATCTCGATGTCCAGGCGCGCAGGGACTTCACGAGAGCGGATGATCAGGAACGCGATGTCGTCACCCGATCCGACGCGGCCCGCGACGTCGTGCACGATCCTCGAGGCCAAGGCGTCGCACGGAGATGCGGGCGACGAGGCGAGGACGCTCGCGAGCAGGTCGATGCCGACGTCGAGGCTCCAGTCGCGCCGCTCGACCAGGCCGTCGGTGTAGGCCAGCACGGTGGCGCCGGCGGGGAGGAGGACGACGGTGGCTTCGTGCATTCCCTGGCCGTCCGCGACGCCTAGCGGCGGCGCGCTTGCCCGATCGAGCCGCGAGACGCCTCCGGGCTCACCCCCGAGCAGCAGCGACGGCGGGTGACCGGCCGACGCGTAGGTCAGCTCGCCGGTATAGGGGTCGAATGTCATGCAGAGCGCGGTCGCCAGCGCATCGCCGGTCACGTGACGGCTCATGCAGCGAAGCACGTTCGCAGGCGAGCCGTGATCGAAGGCGTAGGCGCGGAATGCGGTGCGCATCTGCCCCATGAGCACGGCCGCAGCCAGACCGTGGCCGGCCACGTCTCCCACGGAGATCTGCACGATGCCGTCCGTGCGGCGAACGACGTCGTACCAGTCGCCGCCGACTTCGAGCCCGGCACTGCCGGCCTCGTAGTGCCCGAGCAGCTCCACGCCGTCGATCTGCGGCAGAGCCTGTGAGAGCAGGCTGCGCTGGAGGCTCATTGCGACGGCATGCTCGTGCTCGTAGCTGCGGGCGCGGATCAGTGCCTGCGCTGCCTCGTCGGCAGACCACGCCACGTGCGCCCGGTCGGCGTCGCTCAGCGAGCGCTCTTCGCCGAAGAGCAGGCAGAGCGCTCCGGTTGCGCGCGAGTCGCGCGTGCGGACAGGAGCGGCGTACAGGGACCGGCAGGCACCCCCAAGTGCGTCGTGCACGTCCGGCAGCTCGTCGCGGAGTCGCACCCCGTCCTCGACGACGAACGCCACGCCCGATCGATAGCTGCGCGTCGAGACCCGCGCGACTACGAGCTCGGCGACCTCGCCGGTCAACGGCCAGGAGCTCTCGCCGCGGGCGGACGAGAGCTCGAGAGCGAGGCCGTCATCGGACTCCAGCGCCACGATCGCGATCGCGCCCGGGAACGCCGTCGCGAGCCCGGTGGCGAGTCCCTGTGCGACCTCGCTGGCCAGGGATGCCGTGCTGAACGTATGCGAGAGCTCGCCGCGCTGCCGCGCGCGAGCACTTCGATTCTCGGCCTCGCGCTTCTCGCCCAAGAGCAGCCTGCCGATCACGGCGAACGCGACGGCCGCGGCCGCAGCGAGCAGGGCCAGATCGAGGACGAGCCCTCGCCAGGCCGCCGCGAAGACGGCGGAGCGCGGCCGATCGATCGCGATCGTCCAGCCGGGCAGTTGCGCCGTCGAGAACACCACCAGGTGATCCGCACCGCCGTCGAGCCCGCGAGCGTCCTCGAGGAGGCCGACCTGGCGCCGGCGGAGCTCGCCCGGCAGAGCGGCGTTGCGCGGGCGTGCGAAGCCCGCGAGCACCGCGCGGCCGTCTCGGTCCAGTACCGCCAGGCCGTCGAATCCGAGGTCGAGCGATCCGCTGTTGATCTGGAAGCCATCGATGAGCAGCGCACCTGCGAGCACGCCCGTGAGGTTGCCGCGCGCGTCGCGCGTCGGTACGGCAAGCACGATGATGTGCTTGTGCGTGACGCGAGACGCCAGACCCTCGCTGGCGTACGGCGCGCCAGTCGCCATCACGGTCTTGAAGTAGGAACGATCGGAGACGTTCAGTCTCCGCGCGCGCGACGCGCCGCTCGAGGCGCGGAGCACGCCCTCCCGATCTGCCCAGCCGAGGCCGCCCGGGAACGGCCCTCCGCCGGGCGGCTCGATGCGCCGGAAATAGCTGCGCATGGAGCTCGCGTCGCCGGCGAGCACGGGCGGGGACTGGGCGATCGCGCTCAGGGTCGCGAGCTCTCCACCGAAGTACGAGTCGAGCATCGCGCTCGCGAGCACCACCCGGGCGCGTGCGTTGTTGACTGCGCTCCGTCGCGCGTCGTCGTACTGGTGCCGGGCGAGACCGCCGGCGACGCCGACCAGCGCCAGTCCCGCCACCAGGCTCGAGAGCAGCAGGCGGCGGCGCAGCGGCGGGCCGCCGCCGTAGGCATCCTCGATGCCCGGGGAGGGGAGGCCTGGGGAGGCCGTCTCGGGCGAGCGCACGGTGCGGCCCGGCCTACCGGGGCCGGGCCCAGGTGATCGCCACGGCCGTGCCCGCCCGGAATGTGACGCGGGTCGGGCGCCCACTGGGGAGCATCAACCTGAGCGAGGCGGACCCGTCGCGCCCCGTCGAGACCCGGCGCGTCCTGTTCGCCAGGCCCAGCGTGACGACGAGGTGCACGACGGCCTTGCCGTTGCGCGTGGCACGCACGCGGAGCGTGACCGCATGGCCGCGCCTGAAGCGCAGAAGCGCCGGCGCGGTAAGTCGCAGCGCGGCGGTGCCCGGCGCCGTCCCCCCGGGG
>JALYLC010000858.1 GCA_030774435.1 Actinomycetota bacterium | reverse complement strand
GGGCGGCGCCCTGCTCGCGACGCTCGGGCTGATGGCGCTGGCCGTCAGCGCCGGCCGTTCCGGCGCGACGACGAGCAGCGCACCTTCGACGGCCGGACTGTGCGCACTCGTGGCCGCTGCGCTCGTCATCGTCGCCTGCGCGCTGCGCGGGCGCTCGGCCGCGCTCGGCGGCCTCGCCGCCGGCCTCTGCTACGGCGTCGGCGACGTCACCAGCAAGTCGCTGCTGATCGCTCTTCCCCACCATCTCACGGCCACCGCGCTGCTCGCCTCCCCGTTCCTGTACGCCACGGCGGGCGCGCACGGCCTCGGCTTCGTCGTCCTCCAGCGCGCGTTCCAGCACGGAGGCGCGATCGCCTCGCTCGGCCCGATGACGGCCGCGACGAACCTCCTGCCCATGGCGGCCGGCGTGCTGCTGCTTGGCGAGCGGCTGCCCGCGGGCGGGCTCGACCTCGCGCTTCGCCTCGCAGCCTTCGGCGCAGCCGTCGCCGGCGCCTGGGCCCTGGCCGTCCGCAGCTCCGACGTCCCGGCCGAGTCGCCAGGCTGGCTGCAACCCCCGCTCCCGACGGCTGTCCAGTGAAGCCGGCCACGCACGAACAGCCCGGCGGGGGCAATGCCGGGCAGCGAGCGATCCGCGTCGTCGCGGCCGACGATCACGCCGCCTACCTGCGCGCGACGACGGAGACGCTCACGCGCGCGGGCCTGGACGTGGTCGGCGTCTCGACGACCGGCCAGGGCGCGATCGAAGACGTGCGCACGTACGCGCCCGATGTGGCGCTCGTGGATCTGCGCATGCCCGGCCTGTCGGGCGCCGAGGTCGCGCGTGCAGTGCGGGCGCGCTATCCGGCCACGCGCGTTGTGATCCTCTCGGCCTACGCCGACGACGAGATCGCGCAGCTCGCGCTCGCCGCCGGTGCAGCTGCCTACGTCACCAAGGACAGTACGCCCGAGGAGATCGTGCGCGCGGTCTACCGCGCCGCCGGCGGCGAGCCGACGCCGCCGACGTGAGGCACGCAGCGGTCGCTGCGCTCGCGGGGCTGGCATTCGTCGCGCCCGGCAGCGCGGCCGCACTTCCGGCGTCGTGGAGGATCGCCGCGCAGGGCCCGCGCGGCGGCGCACTCTACTCCGGCCCGCCGGTCGACTGCGTGGGCGCGCTCTACCTACGCCTCACGCGCGCACGCTGGCCGGCTTCTCTGCCGGGGCCTACGGCAGCGTCGACATCGGCCTGCCCCATCCCGGCCTGTTCGGCACGCTGGAGTCGTGGAGCGGATACTTCAAGTCGCCCAGAGACGGATCGCTGGCAAACGCGACGGCGGCCGAGCGCATGGCCCACGACCCGCAGGCGCTGCTGCCGGCGGACGCGGCCGAGCTGCGCGCGGGACATGTGCGCATCTTTCTCTCGGCCGGCCGGCGCGAGCCGAAGACCCTGCTCGCGGCGCGGACGTTTGCCCGCGAGCTCTCCGGCCTCGGCCTCGATCACGTCCTGGACTTGACGGCGGGCGGTCACCACGGCCGCGCCTGGCGCGCCGTGCTCCCGACGGGCCTGATCTACGCCCTCACCCGCTGAAACTGGTGCCCGATCCAGGTCAGCTCGGTCGTCATCTGGGCTCGCCAGACGGATGCGTCGTGGCCGCCGACGACGGCGCGAAAGCGGTGCGGGATGCCGAGTCGCGTGAGCGTCTCGCTGAACGAGACGTTCTCCGCGAAGAAGCGGTCGGCGCGGCCCGAGTAGAACGACGTGGCGATCGGCCGACGGCGCAGCGCGGGCGCCCGTTGCGCCACCGCGAGCAGCGGTGAGCGAGCCCGCCAGGTCGAAGAGCCCTGCAGTCCGTCCACGTCGGGGGTATTCGAGACGAAGTAGCCCGACCAGCTGGAAGCGATGCCGAACGTATCCGAGTGTCCAAGCGCGAGGTTGATCGCGCCGTAGCCGCCCATCGAGATTCCCGCGATCGCGCGCGAGCGGCGGCCGTGCTTCGTCGCGTAGTCGTTGTCGATGGCGCTCACGAGGTCGCGCGTCACGAACGTGCCCCAGCGCGCGCCCGCGTCGGCGACCGAATCGTCCCACTCCGTGTCGCTGTCCGGTCGCCTCCCGCCGCTGGGCGCCACGACGATCATCGCCGGCGCGCCGCCGCTGTCGATCAGGCTGTCGAGTCGCTGCGCCACACCGAGCGCGAAGAGGCTGTCGGGAGTGCCCGGGGTGCCGTGCAGGAGGTAGAGCGTGGGCAGCGGCGGGCCGTCCGGGCTGTAGGCCGGCGGCAGGTAGACGAGGGTGCGCACGTTGTGCTTGAGGGCTCGCGACCACAGCGAGCGCACGACGACCGAGCCCTGCGGCGCTGCTGCCGAGGTGCCGAGCGGCGCACTCGCCGGGGCGAGGGCCGCGAACACGAGCGCCGCGATGCGAATGCCAGCGCGCATGGGACGCATCATGACTCGCCAACCTGAGGGCGCGCGCAGAGTGGCTGCGTTCGCGCAACCCTGCCTCCGATACCGTGCCGGGATGCCGCCTCGCCTGCCCTGCCTCCTCAACGATCCGCCCGCGGCAGGGGGCCTGACCTGGCTCGCGAACGGGCGCCTGTTCGACGGCACTGCTGCCCCCGTGCGCGAGCGCGTCGCGGTGCTCGTCGAGGGCGGGCGCATCGCGGCGATCGCGGAGGCGGGCGAGGCGCCACCCGAGGCTGCTCGTGTGATCGACCTCGGCGCGCGCACGCTCATGCCCGGCCTGATCGACGCCCACCAGCACGCCACCGCGGGCTCGCGCTACTTCTGCAAAGGGGCCAACGAGGCCGGCACCGAGGAGATCTGGCCTGGCACGGCAGCGCACGTCGTCGCGCAGGTCTTCCGCGAGCTGCTGCGCATGGGCATCACGACGTTTCGCGACGTCGGCGGCTACGACGACCTGCTGGTCGAGGCCCGCCAGGCGATGCGCTACGGCGCCTTCGACGGCCCCCGCGCGCTGGCCTGCGGGCGGATCGTCTCGGCCACCTCTCCCGGCGGTCGCTTCTTCCACGGCATGTACCGCGAGGCGGACGGCGCCGACGAGATCCGCAAGGCGGTACGCGAGCAGATCCGCTACGGGGCCGACTTCATCAAGGTCATGACGACCGGCGCCCGCTCTGTCGAGCTCGAGGATCCCGATCCCGCCCAGCTGACGCGGGAGGAGGTGAGCGTGCTCGTGGAGGAGTCGCACCGCATGGGCTACCGCGTCGCGGCCCACTGCGAGGGCATGCCGGGCACGGAGATCGCGATCGACGAGGGCATCGACACGATCGAGCACGGCATGTACCTGAACCAGCGACCCGACCTGCTCGAGCGCATGGCGCGCGAGGGGCAGGTGCTGGTGCCGACGGTCTCATGCCTGTACGGCGTGGCCGGGCTCGGCGAGCGCATCGGCACGAGCCTCGACGACGAGGAGTACCAGGGCGGCGCCGGCAGCGGCATCAAGCGGCCGCCCATGCCGACCTGGACCACGCTGCTCATCGACCTGGCGCAGTACAACGTGGAGCAGGCGGCGCTCACGATCCAGGCGGCGCGCGCGGCCGGCGTGACGATCGCCATGGGCTTCGACTGGGGCCCGCCTCACCGCAGTGCACTCGAGCTGCTGCGGATGATCCACATGGGCCTGACGCCACGGGAGGGGCTGATCTCCGCCACCTCCGGCGCCGCGATCGCGGTCGGCCTGAGCGAGCACGTCGGCACGGTCGAGGTCGGCAAGCTCGCGGATCTGCTCGTCGTCGACGGCGACCCGCTGGCGCGGCCGGAGGTGCTGCTGGAGCGCGAGAGGATCTGGCTCGTGACGAGGCTCGGCAAGCCGGTGGCGGGGACGTCGCTCGAGCGCGACCCGGCGCAGCCAACGGCCGCATGAGCTCGCGCGCGGCACGCGCCGACGGCAGCGGACGCGGCATGTTCGGTCGCGGCGGTGACCCCGATGCCCGTCGCCCGGAAGACCCCGCGGTGCGCCGCGCCAACACGCGCCGCATCCTCGCGCTGTTCCGGCCGTACCGCAAGAGCCTCTCGCTGCTGCTCGCGCTGATCGCGCTGACCGCGGCGATCTCGACCATCCCGGCCTTCCTGCTGCGCGCCCTGCTCGACGGCGTCTTCAAGGATCCGCGGCACATCGACACCACGAGGCTCGACCTGCTCGTCGCCGGCATGGTGGCCATCCCGATCCTGACGGGCGTGATCGGCGTCGGACAGACCTGGCTCTCAAACCGCATCGGCCAGGACGTGATGCACGACCTCCGGGCGTCGGTCTATGCACACCTGCAGCGCCTCTCGCTGGCGTTCTTCACGCGCACGCGCACGGGCGAGGTGCAGTCCCGGATCGCCAACGACATCGGCGGCGTGCAGAGCGTCGTGACGTCGACGGCGACGTCCATCGTCTCGAACGCCACCACGGTGATCGCGACCTCGTTCGCAATGCTCTTCCTCAACTGGCAGCTGTCGCTGGTCGCGTTCGCGCTCTTGCCGGTCTTCGTCCTGCTCACCCGGCGCGTCGGCGCCCAGAGGCGCGAGATCACGCGCGTCAAGCAGGGATCGCTCGCCGACATCTCCACGCTCGTCGAGGAGTCGCTCTCGGTCTCGGGCGTGATGCTCGGCAAGACCATGGGCCAGAGCGACGTCCTGACCGAGCGCTTCCGCGGCGAGTCGGCGCGCCTGGCCGAGCTCGAGCTGCGGCAGCGCATGGCCGGGCGCTGGGTCATGTCGTCGATCCAGACGACGTTCGCGGTCATGCCGGCGCTCATCTACGGCGTCGCGGGCCACGCCATGGCCGGCGGCTGGGCGCACGCGTCGGTCGGCACGCTGGTGGCGTTCACGACCATGCAGACGCGGCTCTTCTTCCCCGTCGGCAGCCTGCTCAGCGTGCAGGCCGACGTGCAGTCGTCACTGGCGCTGTTCGACCGCATCTTCGAGTACCTCGACCTGCCCGTCGACATCAGCGAGCGCGAGAACGCGGTCGACCTGCCGCGCGAGAGCGTGCGCGGCGAGGTGCGCCTCGAGGCTGTCTCGTTCGCGTACGAACCCGATAGACCGGTGCTGCAGGAGGTCAGCTTCGTGGCCGAGCCGGGCTCCAAGGTGGCGATCGTGGGCGAGACCGGCAGCGGCAAGACGACGCTCGGCTACCTGGTCGCGAGGCTCTACGACGTCAGCGACGGCGCGGTGCTGCTCGACGACACCGACGTGCGCGACCTCAGCTTCGGCTCGCTCCGGCGCATCGTCGGCGTCGTCTCCCAGGACACCTACCTGTTCCACGGCAGCGTGCGCGAGAACCTGCGCTTCGCGCGGCCCGATGCGACCGACGAGCAACTCGAGCAGGCGGCGCAGGCCGCGCGCATCCACGACCACCTGGCCTCGCTCCCGGACGGCTACGACACGATCGTCGGCGAGCGCGGCTATCGCTTCTCGGGTGGCGAGAAGCAGCGGCTCGCGATCGCCCGGGCGATCCTGCGCGATCCGGCCGTGCTCGTGCTCGACGAGGCCACCAGCGCACTCGACGTCGAGACCGAGCGCCTCGTTCAGCAGGCGCTCGACGGCCTCGTCGCGGGTCGCACGACGATCGTGATCGCGCACCGGCTCTCGACGATCCGTGACTCGGATCTGATCCTCGTGCTCGATCACGGCCGCATCCTCGAGCGCGGTACGCACGAGGAGCTGCTCGCACTCGACGGCCGCTACGCGCGGCTGGTAGAGCGCGATGCCGCCATCGCCGTATAGGCGCGCTTACCCGCAGCAGCCAGCGAGATTCGCGGCCCACGACTTGACACACGCGTTCGCTTCCTGAGAATATGCGCCCCTCCGAACGGGCGACGCAGCTCGTTCACGCGGCAATGGAGCCGTCCCTTTTCGTCTTGGGGCGGCTTTTTTCATGGTCCCGATGCGGAAAGGAGCGGATGTTGCTTTTCTCGGCCCTCTATCCGAACTGGCTGAACCCGGGCGACAACGCGTGGCAGATGACTGCGGCGACCCTCGTGGGGCTGATGAGCGTGCCAGGGCTCGTCGTCCTCTACGGCGGCGTCATGCAGAAGCGCTGGTCGGTGAACAGCATGATGCTCTCGTTCATTGCCTTCGCGCTCATCATCGTGATGTGGGTGCTGTGGGGCTACAACATGGGCTTCGGCCACCCCGTCCACCTGGGCGGATCGAAGGACGGCTTCTTCGACAACCTGATCGGCAAGCCGGGCGCCGTGCTCAGCGCCCACGATCTGCAGGGGCAGGGCAACATCCCGCTGATCGGCACGGTCGACTTCCCGCAGTCGTCGCTCGTGTACTTCCAGCTCGTGTTCGCGGCTATCACGCCGATCCTCATGCTCGGCTCGGTGCTCGGCCGCGTGAACTTCAAGGCCTGGATCCCGTTCGTCGTGCTCTGGTCGACCTGCGTCTACACCGTCAACGCCTTCCTGATCTGGGGCGGCGGCTGGTTCGCCCAGCAGGGCGCAGTCGACTTCTCCGGCGGCTACGTCATCCATCTCGCCGCGGGCGTCTCGGGCTTCGTGGCGGCCTGGGTGATCGGGCCGCGTCTCTCGCGTGACCGCGAGATCGACGCGCCCAACAACCTGGCGATGGTCGCCATCGGCGCGGGCCTGCTATGGCTCGGCTGGAACGGCTTCAACGGCGGCGACCCGTACAACGCGGGCGTGGACGCCTCCTCGGCCGTGCTCAACACGAACCTCGCCACTGCGGTCGCCTTCCTGGTGTGGGTCGCGTGCGACTACGCGACCAGGCGCAAGCCCTCGCTGATCGGGAGCGTCAACGGCATGATCGTCGGGCTCGTGGCGATCACGCCGGCGGCCGGGTTCGTGACCGGCTGGGGCGCGATCGCGATCGGGGCCATCGGCTCGGTCGTCGTCTACGCCGCGTACAACTACCTCGCGCTCGTACCGCCCTTCCGCCGCGTCGACGACACGCTGGGCGTGGTCTTCACGCACGGCTTCGCCGGCCTCATCGGCGGGCTCCTGACCGGCGTGCTGGCGAGCTCGGCCATGGAAGTCACGCCGGGCTTCTCCGTGAGCGGCGGCTGGGACCTGCTCAAGTGGCAGGCGCTCACGGCTCTGTGGGTGATCGTGTTCTCCGGCGTGGTCACGTTCATCCTGCTGAAGCTCGTCGGCCTGGTCGTCCCGCTGCGCATGAGCGAGGCCGACATGGAAATGGGCGATCTGGCGGTCCACGGTCACGAGGTCTATCCATCGGACATCCCGTCGCTCGGGTTCCCGTCCGGCATTCCCGCGGCCGCGCCTGTCGCCTCCGCAGCGGGCGCGCCTCCCGCGTAAGACGCATGAATGCGGGGATCGCGGGACCCAGTACCTCCCGCGATCCCCGCGTACGATTGCTTCCGCGACCACTGCGACCGGCAGACCGAGAGGAACCCGATGCCGAAGATCATCGTCTCCTACGACGGCACCGACAACGACCGCGACGCGCTCGCGCTCGGGCGCTTGCTCGCCGGCGCCGGCGCATCGCTCGAGCTCGCCTACGTCCGTCACGCCCACGAGGCCGAGAGCGGGCGCGAGCGCCTCGCCGAACAGGAGGCCGGAGCGCTGCTGCAGACCGGCGCGGCGGTACTGGGTCGTCCCGAGATTCCCCGCCACGTCGTCTTCAGCGGCTCGACGCCCGCCGGGCTGCGCGACCTCGCGGTGGCCGAAGGCGCGGACGTCATCGTCTTCGGCTCCGAGTACCGGACCGCTCCGGGCCACGTCGATCCCCAGGCCTCGGCCAGGCGTTTGCTCGACGGCGGCCCCGTTGCGCTCGCCCTCGCCCCGGCGGGCTTCGCGGACCGCAGCGACTTCGCCGTCAGGACGGTCGCGGCGATCGGCGAGGACGGCGATCCCTGCGCGCTCGAGACGGCGGAGGCGCTCGCCTCCGCGCTCGGCGCCGTCGTTGCAGAGGCGCCGGCGAGCGACGTCGACCTGGTCGTCGTGGGCTCCAAGCCGGGCACGGTCACCGGCCGCGTGACGATCAGCGCCGCCGCCGAGTACCTGATCGAGCTCTCTCGCTGTCCTGTCGTCGTCCTGCCGCGCGGGGTCGCCGTGGGCTTCGGGTCGCAGAGCTCATAGTGCCTGCAGAGGTCATCCGCCTGCAGCGCCGGCTCGGGGCGCGCGACCGCTGGTTCCTCGGGCTGCTCGCCCTTGCCGTACTGATCGGCACGGCGGCCGCTCTCGCGGTCGGTCGCTACCGCTCGCCGGACGCGAGCGCCGATGCCGGCTGCGTCTCGATCACGCGCGCGTCCTGGATGGGCGCAGCCACGTTCAAGGCCTGCGGCGCCGACGCCGCCGCGTTCTGCCGCCGGTCGGCCGCCGGCGACCACGAGATCGCAGCGAAGTGCGAGGAGGCGGGATTGGCGACGCGCTGAATCATTTGGTTCATCACTTGACACATTCTGCCAGCTATTGCACCATGTGGATCAGAGAGGGCGAAGTCGCCGTCTCGTAGGCAATGAAGCCGTTCCCGGATTCGGGGCGGCTTTTTTCGTGGTCCAACGGGGGGAGGCACATATGTCGCCTGAAGAGCTCAAGCTCGCCATAGACACCGTGTGGGTGATCGTCGCGGGCTGCATGGTGTTCCTGATGCAAGCGGGCTTCGCGATGCTCGAAGTCGGCTTCTCGCGCGGCAAGAACGTCGGCGCAGTGGTCGCCAAGATCCTCGTCAATCTCTCGATCGGGACGATCGCTTTCTGGGCGGTCGGATTTGCGCTGGCGTTCGGCAACGGCAACAAGGTGCTCGGGACCGACGGATTCTTCCTGCACAGCTCGACGTTCAGCTCGCTGTCGTTCTCCGACGTACCGCTCTCGGCAAAGTTCCTGTTCGAGGTCGTGTTCTGCACGGTCAGCCTCGCGATCGTCTGGGGCACGATGCTGGACCGCACCAAGTTCGGCGTCTACATCATCTTCGCCGTCGTGTTCGCAGCCCTGATCTACCCGCTCGTGGGGCACTGGATCTGGGGCGGCGGCTTCCTCGCACAGCGCGGCATGCAGGACTTCGCGGGCTCGACGGTCGTGCACCTGTGCGGCGCGACCGCAGCGCTGGCCGGCACGCTCATGCTCGGAGCACGCATAGGGAAGTTCGACTCGAAGGGCAAGCCACACCCGATCCCGGGCCACTCGATGCCGCTCGCGGTGCTCGGCGTGCTGATCCTCTGGTTCGGATGGTTCGGCTTCAACCCCGGCTCGACCCTCGGCGCCGTCGGGGCGCGCTTCGCCGACATCGCCGTCACGACCAACCTGGCCGCGTCGGCCGGCGTGCTCGGCGCGATCATCGCCGGCTTCGCCTTGCAGCGCACGATCGACATCGGCTTCGCCGGCAACGGAGCGATCGCGGGCCTGGTGGCGATCACCGCACCGTGCGCCTACGTCGAGGACTGGGCCGCGTGCGTGATCGGGCTGGTCGCCGGCATGCTCATGGTGCTGACGGTCGTCGCGATCGACCGCATCCGGGTCGACGATCCGATCGGCGCGATCGCCGGGCACGGCATGGGCGGAATCTGGGGCACGCTCTCGTGCGGCCTCTTCACCACGCCCGCGCTGGCCAAGCTCAACGGCGTCGGCGATGCCGGCCTGTTCTACGGCGGCGGGCTCCACCAGCTGGGCATCCAGGCCCTCGGCATCGCCGCCGTGGCCGCGTTCGTCTTCGCGTCCAGCACGGCCGTGTTCTACGCCTGCAAGAAGACCATCGGGCTGCGGGTCAGCCCACAGCAGGAGCTCGAGGGCCTCGATATCCACGAGCACGGCATGTGGGGCTATCCCGAGCAGTTCCTGCCCGGCTACGGCGCCACCCAGCCGTACGTGCTGGCTCCCAGCCGGCGGCCAACCGCGCCGGTGTCGTCGCCCGTCACGGCATTCCGGCCGGCGACCCTCGAAGGGGGTGACTGACCATGCAGAAGATCGAGGCCTACGTCCGTCACGAAGCACTCGAGGCGATCCGCTCCGAGCTGTACGCGATCGGGTTGCCGAGCATGTCGGTGTCCGACGTCCTCGGCTCCGGACGGCAGGCCGGCATCGTCGAGCACTATCGCGGGGCGTCGGAGGTCCTCTACCTCCGGCCCAAGCTACGGCTCGACCTCGTAGTGGCCGACGAGGACGTCGAACGCGCCATCGACGTCATCCTCACCCATGCGCGCAGCGGCGAGATCGGCGATGGCAAGGTCTTCGTGCTGCCGGTGCTGGAAGCGGTGCGCATACGCACAGGTGAGCGAGGCGAAGGCGTGGTGGCCGCGCACGACGAGGCAGCCGCCCCGGCCTAAGCGAGGCGTCCCGGACGGCGCCGCGTAGCGGGCGATGTCGCCCCGCTGCGCAGCCGCCCGGGACGCCTTTCGGTCTCGCTCGATTCGTGCGGGAACAATTATGTTCTAGCCAACGTTCCTCCTCATACCTAGCAATTACGACCCGTAGGAGGAACGATGTCCACCACAGTAGCCACCGAGATTCCGACCGGCACCTGGTCGATCGACGCGGTGCATTCTTCGATCGGCTTTGGCGTCAAGCATTTCGGCGTCTCCACGTTCCGCGGCAGCTTCTCCGGCGCAGCCGGCAGCCTCGTCACGGACGGCGGCGCGATCCGCTCGATCGAGGGGACCGTCCGCCTGGAGAACCTCGTCACCGAGGAGCCCCAGCTCACGGGGCACCTGCACAGCGAGGACTTCTTCGACGCCGCCAATCATCCGGAGATCACGTTCAAGAGCACGGACATCGAGAAGCTCGAGGGCGACAAGCTCCGCATCTCCGGCGACCTCACGATCCGCGGCGTCACCCGCCCGGTCGAGCTCGACGCCGAGATCGAGGGCGCCGGCGACGACCCGTACGGCAACACGCGGCTCGGCATCACCGCCACCGGCGCGGTCGATCGCAGCGACTGGGGCATCACGTGGAACGCACCGCCGCTCGCCAACGGCGCGCTGGCTGTCGGGGAGCGCGTCGCGCTGACCCTCCACGTCGAGGCCGTCAGGCAGGCCTGAGGCACGATGAGCCAGGTTCAGATCCTCGCCATTCCGGGCAGTCTCCGCGCAGCCTCGTGGAACGCCGCGCTCCTGCGCCTCGCGCAGGAGCGGGCGCCCGAGGGCGTCCAGGTCGACATCTGGGAAGGGCTGCGCGACGTGCCGCCCTTCTCGGAGGACAACGAGGGGGACTCCGCCCCGGCGCCCGTGCACGAGCTGCGCAACGCCATCGCCGCGGCCGACGCCCTGCTCGTGGCGACGCCCGAGTACAACGGCGGCGTGCCGGGCCAGCTCAAGAACGCGCTCGACTGGGCCAGCCGCCCGTACGGCATCAGCGCCATCGTCGGCAAGCCCGCCGGGGTGATCAGCGCCAGCACCGGCAGCTTCGGTGGTCGCTGGGCGCAGGAGGACGTGCGCAAGGCCCTGCGTCTCAGCGGCGCGGCCGTGCTCGGCGAGGGTCTGGCGGTCGGCAAGGCCGCCGAGCGGCTCGCCGAACCCGGGGAGGTCGACCCGGAGATCGCGGCCGGGATCGACGACGTGCTCGGGCAGCTCGCGGAAGCGGTCACGGACCGCTACGCGCTGAGTGCGTGAGATGAATACCTTGGGGTCAGGCACGCATAATGCG
>JALYLC010000857.1 GCA_030774435.1 Actinomycetota bacterium | reverse complement strand
GCGCAGGCCCGTCTCCCGCAGGGCGGCCTCGGCGCTCGCCCGCAGCACGCCGTCGAGCCCGTCCCAGAGCCGTACGAGCGGGCGGGCGTCGAGCAGCGCGAGGCCGTCGGTGACCGGTTCGACCGCCGCACCGATGCCCTCCAGCGCGATGTACAGCCGATCGGCCCGCAGGCGCACCGCGAGCGGGTCGGGGGGAACGAGCCGCAGGGAGGGGCAGAGGGCATGGGCCTGGGCCGTGCGCATGCCGGGACGCACGCCGGCCGCCGCGGCTACGGGGCTCACCTCGCCGATGGGGCCGGCGCCGCCGTCGAGCGGCGCGAGCGCCAGCGGCGCCCCTCCCGTTGCGACCCCGTGCTCGTGTGCGGCGACCGCCAGATCGAACCGGGGGATGTGGACGCCGACCAGCATCGGGGGGAGAGATGGTAGGCGAACATATGTTCGATTGCAAGCGCGCGCTTCGCTGCCGATGCAGGTTGTGTGCCGCATGCTCTCTCTCATCGCCTGCTCGTCGCGGTGCTCATCGCCATTGCGGCCGTTGTCGTCACGGCCGGGCCCCTGCGCAGCCAGATCGCCGGCCAGGGCGTGGGCGACGAGCACTCGCTCGTGGCGCCCGGGCCGTTCACGCATTCCCGTGCACTGACGCCGCTCGCGCCCAGCCTGCCCGCCGCCGGCCCCAACGGCGCCGCGATCTGGGTGCACGGGAATCGCCCGCCTGCCGCAGCTGTCGGATTGCTGCGCGCGGCAGGCATCCCGGCGACGGTCATGCGCGATTTCGACGACGCCGCCCGCCACCCGCTCGTGCTGAGCTGGCCGTCGACCCACCTGAATGCACGGGGCCGCGCGCGCGTGCTGGCCTACGTGCACCACGGCGGCACGTTCCTCGCGGTCGCGCCGAGCAAGGCCGTGCGCGCCGCCATCGGCTCCGGGCACACCGCCTTCTTCACCCGCCTCGTCCAGGTGCCCGAGCTCGGCCTCCAGAGCGGCGGGCATCTGCGCGACAGCCAGATCGCCGCCCTGCGGCGCTTCTGGGCGGCGACCCCAGGCGGCTTCCGGCTCGGCGACGCACCCGGCGGCGCGCGCTCGGCGCTCGTCCTGCTGCACGACGTCCGCGGCTTGCCGGCGCTGCGCGCCTCCAAGGCCCTCTTGCAGCGCGAGCACAGGACGGGCGTGCACGCGACGTACGTGCTGCAGACCCGCTACCTCCGCGATGCGAAAGGCGCCGCGCTCGTCGGGCCCGTGCTCGAGCAACTCGTGCACGCCGTCCGCTCCGCAGCGGGAGACGCGGTCGCCGGCGGCGTGGCCGGTGGCCTGCTGGCGCACGCGCCGCACGGCAGCGGCAGCGAGTCCTATCCGACCTACGCGGCGGCGTTCGCGTCGTCCACGGAGGTCGACGGCGAGACGCTGAGCGGCGAGTTGCGCGTCTCGCGCTACGTGCTCGGCGCGCTGGGCGCCGGCGACGTCCATTCCTTCCGCGGCGTCTCCGGCGACACGCCGCGTGGCTTCGCGGCGGTTGCGGAGGTGAGTGGCTTCGGCGCGGACGCGACGCTGCCCGTGGACGACGCGGGCGGCGCGTTCCCGTTCTGGCAGGTGCAGGCCGACGGCCTCGAGCGCCGCCTGCTGCGCTTTCCCGTCGCCTTCGACGACGTGCCGGGGGAGGGCCCGGCGGCCGCCCTCGCGGGAGCGTGGGTTGCGCTCCGCCGCAATCGCTCGAGCGGCGCGCCGACGCTCGTGGAGCTGACGCCCGATCGCCGGGGCTGCGCGGCGGCCGTCGAGCGCGCGCTGCTCGCAGACACGCCCCCCGATGTGTGGCGCGGCACGCTCGATCGGCTGAGCAGCTTCTGGGAGCAGCGGGCGGGCGTGTCGCTGGACGCACGGCCGCTCGGGGCGGGCCGTGGCTGGCTCGTGCGAGTGCGGAGCGAGCGCCGCGCCGCCGGGCAATCGCTCGTCGCGCCCTTCCCGATCGCCCGTGCGGTGGGTGCCGACGGGCACCCGCTGGACGTGCGGTATGGCAACCGCGTGGTGCTGCCGGCGTTCCAGGGAGCGACCGCTGTGGTCATCGTCCCCGCGCGCGCGAAGGTCAACCGGTCGGGGGATCCCTCCACCCGCGCATTCCGCCAAGCTGCGACTCGGCTCCCGCGGCAGCTCACCCGCCTCTCAAGCTCTGAAAACGTCTGTCGATAGGAAGCCTGGAGCGAGGGACGCACCATCGCAGACGATACCCATGACCGCACTCTCCAGGACCGCCTCGAGCAAGCCACGAAGGCCGGCTCCGGCCGCAGCCTGCGCGGAGCGCTAGGACGAGCCCAGGAAGATGCGATCGAGCAGCGCATCCAGGAGGAGCGCCAGCGCATCCTGCAAGAGCTGCAGTCGCAGTTCGACGAGCGCCTGAGGGTACTGGAAGAACGCGAGCGCGCCGTCGCCGCAAGCGAGGACGCGGACGGCCGTGAGGGGCTGGCCGAGCAGGCTGCCAACACGGTGCAGCTGCGCGATGCCGTGGAACGGCAGGAGCAGCGAATCGCCGAGCTCGAGCGCAACATCGAGAGCGAGCGCTACCGCCGTGAGGTGGCGGAGTCCGTGCTCGAGGATCCGCACCTCATGCACCAGCTCAACGTCGAGATCGAGCGCCTGCAGTCGGCGCTCTCCGACCGCGAGCGCGAGCTCGAGCAGATCGCCGCGGGCACCCAGGCCGGCGGCGAGGCCGCCGTCGCCGTTGCCGGATCCGAGTCCAACGGCGTCCCTCTCGAGCAGCTGAGCGAGCTGGAGGGCAAGATCGCGGTCTACGAGATCGAGCTGCTCGAGCTGCGCGCGCGGCTCGAGGACGTCGTCGACCGCGAGTTCGCCGACCTGCGCGAGGGCGAGCTGAAGCAGGAGATCGAACGGCTGGGCACGGCACTCGCCTCCGCGGCTGATACGCAGCCCGGCGACGAGCAGCTGGCGCCGCTGCGCGAGGCCCTCGCGGCCGCGCAGGACGCTCGCGACCAGGCGACGGAGCGTGCGAC
>JALYLC010000856.1 GCA_030774435.1 Actinomycetota bacterium | reverse complement strand
GCCGCCCAGGCCCTCGACACCCGGGATGTTCTCCGCGAAGAGCACGCGATGACTCTCCAGCGAGCCGTCGCCATAGGGCATGTGGAGTGACGAGTCGAGCGCCGGCGTATCGACGAGGACTGTTCTGACTCCGTGCGCGACCAGCCAGCGAGCGGATTCGGCACACAGCCCCGGGCCCTGCTCGAGGTAGATGCGCGCCTGCTCGGGATCCGTCGCCGGGCCGGCGTAGCCGCGATGCCAGCCGGTGTTGATCGCGACCAGATCGCCGGGCCGCACCTCCATTTCCGAGTTCTCGAGATCGGCGGCGGTGATCTCCTCGTGCGCTCCCTTCGGGATGCCGATCACCGGCCCCTCGCCCAGCCAGCAGTTGGGCGAGATCTGATCGAGGGCGAGGCCGTCCGGGCGCACGTGCAGCGGGGCGTCGACGTGCGTCCCGGTGTGTGTCACGAACGACACGTGCGTGACATAGCCATCCTCGGGATTGGAGATCGCCGGGTGGCTCACGATCGTGAAGAACGGCGCGTCGAACCCCTGCTTGTAGAAGTAGTACGTCGGCATGTCGCGGTTGAACGGCAGCGACAGGTCGTAGACCCGCGCCCCGCCCGGCCAGTTGGACGTACCCGTCTGCTCGCTCGCGTGCGTTGCCACTCCTACCTCCTCGCGATCGTGACCTGGGGCGCGAGCTCGTGCGCGATCAGCTCGAGCGTGTCGTCGTTCTCGTAGTCGAGGTGCTGCAAGTAAAGCCGCTCGACGCCGGCCTCGGCGTACAGCGCGATGCGCTCGGCGGCCTGCTGGACCGTGCCGATGATCCAATCCTCCCGGTGCGAATCCAGGAAGGCCGCGATGTCGTCGCCACCGTTCTCCCAGCGCATCACGCCCTCGCCGCGGCGCCGCACGTCGGCGTCGTCCGTGCCGATCACGAAGCCGGTCATGAGCGAGAACGGGAGCGAGGCCGGGTCGCGCTCGCCGCGCTCGCAGCCTGCGAGCAGCTTGTCGCGGCAGGCGGCGCAGTCGGCGGGCGAGAGGTAGGGGGCGTTGTACTCGTCCGCGAAGCGCACGGCCGCATCGACCGTCCCGCGGCCGCCCGAGCCACCGACGACGATGGGCGGATGCGGTCGCTGGACGGGCAGAGGCAGCGGCTCGCAGCCCGTCAGCGTGTAGTGCTGCCCGTCGAAGTCGAAGCGCTCCGCGCTCCATTGCCGGTGGATGATCTCGATCTGCTCGGCGAATGCCGCCATGCGCTCTGGCGTCTCGGCGAACGGGAAACCGAACGCGCGGTGCTCGCCCTCGAACCAGCCGGCGCCCAGCCCGAGCTCGACGCGGCCCTGCGAGACGTGATCGACCGTGGTGACGACCTTGGCGAGCTCCGACGGGTGCCGGAAGGTGGCCGGCGAGACGAGCGTGCCGAGTCGGATGCGCTCGGTCGCCGCCGCCAGCGCGGCCAGCGTGGCCCACGCGTCCAGGCAATCGCGCTCCTCGCCGCCGACCGTCGAGCGGTAATGGTCGGAGCGAAAGAGGGCCTCGAACCCCAGTGCCTCGCAGCGCTGCGCGAGCGCGAGCCAGCGGTCCCAGGCGATGCCCTCCTGGCCCTCAGCGACGATGCACAGCCTCATCGCCTGCCTACACTAGCGTCTGTGCAAGACCGGCACAATTGTTCACGAGGAGAGGCGGGCCGTGATGACGGAGCGAGAGACGATTCGCGTCGAGGGCGCGCCGAGACAGCCGAGCTTCCTCTCCCACGCCGTGCGCTTCGGAGACCTGGTCTACACCAGCGGCGCGGCGCCCAGGGTGCCCGAGACGCATGAGATCCCCGAGGGCTTCGAGGCGCAGGCGCGGCAGACGTTCGCGAATCTCGAGACCGTTCTCGCCGGAAGCGGCAGTTCGCTCCGCCTGGCCCTCAAGGTCACGGTCTACCTCGCGAACATCGCCGATTGGCCGGTCATGAATGCGATCTACGAGGAGTACATCGACCAGAGCGCAGCCCCGGCGCGCACGACTGTCGAGGTCTCCGCGATGAACAACGGCTACCTCATCGAGGTCGAGGCGATCGCGGCAGTCCGGTAACGCTTGGCCACCGGCGGAGGGCAGGCCGGGAGCGAACGGAGGGGAGAGACCGGCCGCCCGCCGCGGCCGATCTCTCCCGGTCTCGAGGACCCGGTTAGCTGACAGCCTGGTCGACGACCGTGAACGCGACCTGGTTCTGGTCGACGGTCGCATCCAGCATCTTGTCGTTCAGGAGCTCCGCCGCTACCGCCTCGATGAACACGCGTGCGCCGTGGTCTTCGATCACGGCGTCGTCCTCAGCGGGGAGCGATGCGACTCTGAGTTTGAAGCTCGCCTGCGCTCCCTTTTGCTCGGCGGTCAACCGCAGACCGCCCGTCTCGGACGTCTCGCCCGAGGACGAAACGATGTCCTTCACGGCTTCAACCGCCCTGTCGGTGAGTGCGAGCAACGCCCTCACCTCCTTCCTGGTTGGATCCGGAGAGAGCCAACCTAGCAAATCAATGCCTTCGCTCCCGCTCCGCGCGCGAGCTTCGGCCCGAGATCAGGTGCGATCATGAGATATGTCGCTGCCCGGGTTCGAAGACCGGCGTTGTGTCATCGGCGAGGCCGAGTACTTCGTCGCCGTGGGAGGCGACGGGCCGCCCGTCTTGCTCCTGCACGGTTTCCCGGAAACGCACCTCTGCTAGCGGCAAATCGCTCCTCGGCTGGCGGACGCGCATTGCGTCGTCGCTCCGGATCTCCGGGGCTACGGTGCGTCCCGCGCCCCGGCGGGCGGTTCACGAGGCGACGGATACTCGAAGCGGGAGATGGCCGGCGAGTGCATCGAGCTCATGAGCCGTCTCGGTCACGAGCGCTTCGCGATCGTCGGTCACGATCGTGGCGCTCGAGTCGCATATCGTCTCGCCCTCGATCACCCCGAGCGTGTGACCTGCGTGGCGCTGCTCAACATTCTCCCCACCGTCGAGCAGTTCGAGCGGATGGCGGCCGGTCCGTCGCTCGGCTACTGGCCGTGGTTCCTGCTGGCACAGCCGGCGCCCTTTCCCGAGCGGGTGATCGGCGCCG
>JALYLC010000855.1 GCA_030774435.1 Actinomycetota bacterium | reverse complement strand
GAACTGCTCGAGGCGTTGCGACGCGAGCTGCGCGACGACCTGATCGGCCTCGGCGCAATCGCCGAACGGATGCTCTCCGACCCCGAGGCGCAGGAATGGATGGTCAACGCCCCAACCCGAATCTTCCGCGACACGGGAGAACGCCTCGAACGCGTCCCCGATCTCGTGTTCACCGACGACCGCCAAGTGCGCGCATTCCTCGACCGGCTACTCGAACAGGTCGAAGGCAAACGCCTCGACCGAATCACACCGCGCATCGAAGCGCGGCTCCCGGACGGGTCTCGGTTGACAGCGGCGATCCCGCCGGTGTCCTCAAACGGGCACGTGATCTGCTCAATCCGCCGCTTCCGCCTCAAAGCGAACTCACTCGCCGACCTGGTCGGCTTCGACTTCCTCAGCGAGCAAGCCGCCGACTTCCTCGCAGCCGCCGTCCGCGCGGGCAAAAACATCGTCATCGCTGGCCGCGTCTCCAGCGGCAAGACCACCCTCTTGAATGCGCTCGGCCGCGCGGTCCCCGCCTCCGAACGATTCGTTGTCTGCGAATCCTCAGCCGAGCTGCAACTACCCGCTGTGCTTGCCAACTGCGTCGGTTACGAAGCCCGCCCCGGCAACAACGACGGTCTCCCGCCGGTCACACTTGAAGACCTCGTTTCCGACGCGCTGCGGATGAACCCGGACCGGATCATCGTCGGCGAGTGCCGCGGCCCCGAGACGATGGCAACCCTCTGGGCGTTCGCGAGCGGCCACTCCGGCATGACCAGTGTGCACGGCGAATCCGCCGAGCACGCGCTCCGAAACCTCGTCCGCTTCGCCCTCACCTCGGGCCACAAGATCGACTCTCACCAAGCACTCGACTGGCTGCGCGAGATCGACCTGATCGTCCACTGCGACCGCCCCCGCGCATACATCAACGGCGAACGCAGCTACCTGCCCCGCCACGTCGACCAGATCGTCGAGCTCACGGGCATCGAAGCGACCACCCCAACCCTCAACCCGCTCTTCGAAGGCACCGGACCAGATCTCACTTACCTGCACAGCGGACCAGCGTTCCTCGCCGACCTACACGCCGCCGGGTTCCAACCATGAACACCGCCACACGACCACTGCTGCTCCTCGCCACCGTGGCTGCAATCAGTACGGGCTGCGGCGGCGCGAGCGGAAACGTCGCAGCCCCAACGACCTCGACAGACGCGACCGCGATCGGTGCGCAATCGAGCGTCCCGATGCTGAGGGAGGCCGTACGGAGGGCCATTCACGCGAACGTTCAGCTGTCGAGTTACGTGCTCTGGCACAACAACATTCCGGCGTGGGCTACCGGTTCGACACGTGGCCCCGCGCTGAAGGCACTGCGCAGTGCGGCTGCAACAAGGCGGAAGCAAGGCATTCAGATTAAGAACGTCTCGGGCAGCTACACAATCACTGCGATCACGCTCGCTCCGTCTTACGCGACCGCCACGGCCGTCGTTCGTAGCCACCAACGCGTCGCTCCTTACAAGTCGGGGCGCCGACTGGGCAAGGCGATCTCTGCCACCGACCACGCTCGCATCCAACTCCACCGGCTCGGCAGCACACAGCGCTTCATCGTCTGGCGCGTCTCCACGATCCAATGAAGAAGACAGCGATCATCGTCGCGGGCTTCCTGCTCGCCCTCGCACCGCCGGCGGCTTTGGGCGCTGGACCGGGACGGATTCAGGTCAGCTGGTTTTCGCAACAGGACGGCCGCACGCATGCCGCGGCCGGAGCCCAGATTGATGTCCACCGCAGCAGATCTGGTCATCCCGCGAGTCGGTGGCGGCCAACCGCCGCGTCCATCGTTCACGTAAGTACGGGCGCCTCGTCGAAGAGGAGTGGTGGGACGACGAACGCGCCGTCTCCGCAGCAGCCTCTGTATCCGCTGTTGCCAGCGAACTCGCCGGTGCTGAACAAGACGCAGCCAGTCGGTCCTGGGTCGTTCTGGTACCAGGACGGGGCCGGTCACGTGTGCATGTATGCGCCCGACTCGGTTTTGCCGTGCTTCACGATCACTGGAACCGGCACCACGGGACCGGCGGCGCCGCCGTTGACCCCGGTGACGATTGCGACGCACGTTGCGGATCGAATGGCACTCAGCCCTGGCCAGTTGAAGGCGAGCCCTTCGGGTGCGGGGCTGAGCGGCGCGGCGTCGTGGTTCTGGCTTGACCCGGCACCGGCGACCGAGCGCTTGACGGTGTCGCTGGCGGGCGAGGCGGTGACGGTGACGGCGGTGCCGCAGGTCGAGTGGCAGTTCGGCGACCGCAGCGGCATCGATGGCGGGGCGGGTGTTCCGTACCAGTCGGGTCCGGTCCCGGCGGATGCGATCACGCACGTCTACGGCACGCGCTGTCTGCCAGGCGACCAGGGCCACGACCCCTATGTGCTCTCGACCTGTGGTAACAACGGCTATCAGCTCGTCGCGACGGTCAGCTGGAAGATCAGCTACCGGGCCGACGGGCCAGTCGCGGTTACCGGGACGTTGCCGTCGCGAACCACCACAAGTTCCGCTGACTACCCGGTCAGCGAGGCACGCGCATTCCTTGTCAAGGGCACAGCCAGATGATCGGCTTGCTGCTCACCTTCTGTTTTCTCTGCGGCCTCACGTTGATCGCGGTCGGTTTCGCTGACCGGAAGCGCGACGCGGTGTCATCACGGATCGCCGAGCTCTCGCGACGCGGACAGCAGGCAGGGATCATCTCCCCGCGCTTCGTGCCAACCGTTGTCGCGGCGGCACTCGTGGGCAGCGCACTCGGCTGGGCGTTGACGGGGATACCGGTGCTCGCGATTCTCGGCGGCTTCGCGGGCGGCTACGCGCCGTTTGTTGGGCTGCGGCGACGCAACGAGCAGGCGAAGCGGGCACGAGACCGCGCCTGGCCGGCGGCGCTGGCGCAGATCGCCGACGCGCTCGAGGCCGGCCTCGCGTTCCCCGCTGCGATCGCGCTGCTCGGCGAGACCGGGCCGATCCCGCTCAGAGTCGAGTTCGCGCGCATGCATGCTCGCCTGCGCAGCGACGGCCTCGCCGCGGCGCTCGACCAGCTTGCCGCGACGCGAGAGCGGACGGCGGGGACGGTGGCGCTGCTGCTGCGGGCCGGGCTGGTCGAGCTGCCGGCCGGCGGGCTCGCACCCCTGTTGCGCGACCTAAGCGTGATGCTGGGCGAGCGATTCGAAGCGCGCGAGAAGGCGCGCACGAAGACATCGAGCCTGCAGCTCGAGGCGGCGATCCTTGCGCTTAGCCCGATCGTGCTCCTGCTATTGGTCGGCGCCGCCTCACCCGCCTACCTGGCCGCGTACAAGACCGCAGCCGGCACTGCCGTCGCGATCGCCGGCGGCGTCGCGATCTTCGCCTGCTACCTGCTGATGCGCCGCCTCGGCCGCATCCCCGAACCACAACGGAGGCAGACCTCGAGGTGAACGTAACGCTGCTGCTCTCGAGCCTCTCCTTCGTTGCCGGCGGGTTGCTGATCGCCCTGCACATGCTCGCGCCGCAACGAGCGTCCGTCGCTGACCGCCTCACCACGGTTCACAGAGGCGGCGACGTCGCTCTCAACGGTGGCCGGCTTACGGGTACGGCGCCACCGCCTCTTGCACGGCTTCGCGCCGTGTACGAGCGTGACCTTCGCCGGACCGGGACGGAGAAAACGCTACGCCGGTTGTTGCAGGAGAAGGTGCTGCTCGCCTTTGCGGCTCCGTTCATCCTCGCCGCACCCTACGCGGCAGCGGTCGCGCGATTCCCGTCACCACTTTTGCTTGCGCTGCTCGCGGTGGCCGGGTTCTTCGTGCCGGATCTTTTGCTGCGTCAGGAAATCAAGCAGCGGCGGGAGCAGCTGTTCCTCGACCTTCCCGAGCTGATCTCCGTGCTCGCGCTCGCACTCGGCGCCGGCCAGTCGCTGCGACGGGCACTTGAGCTCGCAGCCCGCGACTGCGAAGGGCCGCTCGCGGTCGAGCTCGAACGCGCGCTCTCACTCGCCCGCCGCCACCAACACCTCTCGGAGCGCGAAGCGGTCGTGCAGGTCGCGCGCGAGACGGGTGAGCCGAACTTCACACGCTTCGCCGAACTGCTGGCGGCGAAGGAGAGCCCGTACCTCGACTTCCTGCGCCAGCAGGCCCGCGAGACCCGGGCCGAACAGGGCCGCTATCTCGAGCGCGCCGCCGAGCGCGCCTATCTGGCGATGCACGCGCCCGTCGCGCCCCTCCTCGCCGTGCTGGTGCTGTTGCTCGCGTACGGCTTCCTCCATTTCCTTGCCCAAACCACCTGAACCTCTGAAGGGAGGTACCAAGATGTTGCTCGACGCGATCTGGAACCGGCTCCTCAACCGGGCTCTTCGGGAGGAGCGCGGCGACGGGATCATCAGCTGGGTTGTCT
>JALYLC010000854.1 GCA_030774435.1 Actinomycetota bacterium | reverse complement strand
ACGCCGAGCACGCGGCCTCCGGGATCGAGGGCGCGGCGGGCTTCGGCTGCGACCTGCGCAGCGAGCACGCCGTCGCCGAGCTGCGCGACGTCGTCACGGCCGAGCTCGGCGCGCCGTGGCTGCTCGTCAACGCGGCCGGCCTGTTCTTCGAGCACGAGATCACGGAGCTCTCGATCGAGCAGTGGGACCAGGTCATGGACGTGAACGTGCGCGGCACCTTCCTGACCTGCCGCGCTCTGCTGCCGGCGATGCAGGAGGCGGGCTCCGGGTGCGTCGTCAACATCGCCTCCACGGCGGGCCTCAGCGGCGGGCATACGCGCGCGGCCTACAACGCGTCGAAGGGCGCCGTCGTGCTCTTCACGCGCAGCCTCGCAATCGACTGGGGCCCGCGCGGCGTCCGCATCAACTGCGTCTGCCCGGGCCTGATCGACACGCCGATGGCCGACTGGATCCGCCTCGACGCCGTGCGGCTCGCGGCCTTCGAGCGCTCCCTCCCCGCCCAGCGCATCGGCACGCCCGAGGACGTCGCCGAGGCCGTGTCGTTCCTGGCCTCGGACGGAGCGTCGTACATGCACGGCAGTACGCTGGTCGTCGATGGAGGGGTCACCGCCTGAGCGAGGGCCTCGTCACGAGCGTGCACAACCAGTTCGTCGTCGTGCGCATGGGCGGCGAGGAGCGGGAGAGCACGATTGCAGGCCGGCTCCGGCGCTCGCGCCCCGTCGTCGGAGACCGGGTCGAGATCCGCGAGCTGCCCGATCGCTCGGTGCGCGTCGAGGCCGTCCTCCCTCGGCGCGGCATCCTGCTCCGCGGCGCGTTCCGCAACGAGGAGAAGATCGTCGCTGCGAACGTCGACGTGCTCGTGATCGTGGCAGCGGTGGCAGATCCTCCGCTGCGCACGGGCCTGATCGACCGCTATCTCGTGGCCGCCTGGCGCGGTGGGATCGAGGCGATGATCGCGCTGACGAAGGTCGACCTCCCGTACGACGAGGGCGCAGTCGCGCGCGTGCGGGAGATCTACGGCGCGCTCGGCCACCGCGTCATCGCGCTGTCGCTGCGCACGGGCGAGGGCCTCGACGAACTGCGGAGCGCCCTGGCCGATCGAGTCGCCGTGCTCGCCGGCCACTCCGGCGTGGGCAAGACGTCGCTCACGAATGCGCTCACCGGTCGCACGGATGCGACGGGCGAGGTCAACCCGGTGAGCGATCGCGGCCGGCATACGACTACAGGCGCCCGCTACATGGACCTTCCCGGCGGAGGAGCGCTGATCGACACCGCCGGCATCCGCAGCTTCGGCATCGCGGGGGTTGCGGCGAACGACCTGCAGAAGGCGTTCCCCGAGATCGCCGCTGCCGCCGAGGACTGCGAATGGGAGGGCTGCCTGCATCGCGAGGGCGAGGACGGCTGCGCCGTCGAGGGAGCGCCGGGCGTCAGCCCGGAGCGGCTCGCCTCCTACCGCAAGCTGCTCGCCGAGCTCGAGGAGCTCGAGGCCGAGCGCGGAGCGTCGTAACGCCGTTCGAGATCTCCGAGCGCCACGCTCAACTTGAATTCAGCTCCATCATCGGCCGTCGGAGACCTGCGAGTCGTAGCTGCCCCACTCGGCGCGCAGCGCGCCGCACACCTCTCCCACCGTGCAGCGCACGGCCAGCGCCGCCCGCAGCGGCTCGAGCAGCGGCGCCGAGGCATCGCGCGCGGCGGCGCCCACCGCCTCGAGCGCGCTCGAGCAGGCGGCCTCGTCGCGACCGGCGCGCACCGCCAGCAGCCGGCCGATCTGCCGCTGCTCGCTCTCGGGCGTGACGACCTGCAGCTCGATGTCGGAATCGGGTGGATCGGGGTAGCGGTTCACGCCCACGATCACCGTCTCGCCGCGCTCGATCGCCCGCTGCTGGGCGAAGGCCTCGTCCTCGATGCGCCCCTTGACCCAGCCGCTCTCGATCGCCGCCACCGCTCCGCCGCGCTCGTCGACCTCGGAGATCAGCGCGCGCGCTGCTCGCTCGATCTCGTCGGTCAGCGCCTCGACGTACTCCGAGCCGCCGAACGGGTCGGGCACGGCGGCGACTCCCGACTCGTGCAGCAGCACCTGCTGCGTGCGCAGCGCGAGCGTCGCCGAGCGCTCGGTCGGCAGCGCGAGCGCCTCGTCATAGCCGTTGGTGTGCAGCGACTGGCAGCCGCCGGCAGTCGCGGCGAATCCCTGCAGCGCCACGCGCACGACGTTCGTCAGCGGCCCCTGCGCGGTCAGGGTCGAGCCGCCCGTCTGCGCATGGAAGCGCAGCGCGAGCGAGCGCTCGTCGCGCGCGCCGAAGCGCTCGCGCATGAGCGTGGACCAGATTCGCCGCGCGGCCCGGAACTTGGCGACCTCGGCGAACACGTCGTTGTGGGCGTTGAAGAAGAACGACAGTCGCGGCGCGAAAACGTCGACAGCGAGGCCGGCGGCCACTGCCGCCTCGACGTAGGCGATGCCGTTGGCGAGCGTGAAGCCGAGCTCCTGCGCTGCGCTCGCGCCGGCCTCGCGGATGTGGTAACCCGAGATCGAGATCGTGTTGAAGCGCGGCAGGCGCTCGTTGCAGTAGCGGAACACGTCGACGGTCAGGCGCATCGACGGGCGCGGCGGGAAGATGTAATTGCCGCGCGCGGCGTACTCCTTGAGCACGTCGTTCTGCACGGTGCCGCGCAGGTCGGCCGGCGCCACGCCATGCTCGGCGCCGGCCAGCTCGTAGAGCAACAGCAGCACGGCCGCCGGCGCGTTGATCGTCATCGAGGTCGAGACGTCACGCAGCGGGATGCCGTCGAAGAGGCGCAGCATGTCGTCGAGCGAGTCGATCGCCACGCCGGTCCGCCCCACCTCCCCGCTCGCGAGCGGATCGTCGGAGTCGAGGCCGAGCTGCGTCGGCAGGTCGAAGGCCACCGAGAGCCCGGTCTGCCCGGCGGCCAGCAGGTGACGGAAGCGCGCGTTTGTCTCCTCGGCCGACGCGAACCCCGCGTACTGCCGCATCGTCCAGGGGCGCGCCGCGTATCCATCGGCGCGGATGCCACGGGTATACGGAAACTCGCCGGGTCGCTCGTCCACGTGCTGATCCTAGTCACGACTCCGAAGGGCTGATTCCGGTGGAGCTTCTGAGGCTTGCCGGTCCGGCCGACCCGGGTTAGGGTGAGGCTATGCGTCGCCTCGCCGTGATGACCGTCTGTCTGCTGGCACTCGTACCTGCATTCAACGTCGCACAGGCAGCCGGCGACAAGGGCTCGGTGTCGAAGTCGTGGGTCTCCCGCACCTCCGGCGGGGCCTCTGAGAAGACGTTCTCCGCGACTGCGGTCAAGAAGCTCTACGCGAACTTCGTGTGGAAGGTGCCGGCCAAGCCCGGCCAGGACCTGAGCATCGAGTGGCGCGACCCCGCAGGCGTGGTGCGCGCCGTCTGGAAGAACAAGACGATCAAGACGGACAAGAAGGGCACACGACTGTATGCCTGGATCGGCTCGGGCGTCGTCAAGGGCAAGCTGGGGTCGTGGAGCGCCGTGCTCACCGTCGCCGGCACCCGGATCGGCATGAAGAAGTTCCACGTCGTCAAGTGAGTCCCGCGTGCGCGTGACCGTGCGGCTGTTCGCCGCGTTGCGGGAGCGCGCCGGGTCCGGACGGCGTGAGCTCGAGCTACCGCAGGGCGCCACGGCGGGCGATGTCTTCGCCGCGCTCGAGATCGGCGCCGAGCCGCCCGGGCTGGCCTACGCCGTCAACCAGGAGTACTCCGAGCGATCGGCGGTGCTGAAGGACGGCGACGAGGTCGCGCTGATCCCGCCCGTCTCGGGCGGAGCCGAGTCCGACCCGCTCGTCCTGCTCGGCCCGGAGCCGATCGACCTGGCCCGCCTGATCGCTCACGTCAGCGGTCCCGACGCGGGCGCCATCGCGACGTTCACGGGAACGGTGCGCGAGACCGCACGCGACCGCGACGTGCTCGACCTCGAGTACGAGGCCTACCCCGGAATGGCCGAGCAGGAGATCGCCCGCATCGCGCGCGCCGTCGTCGCCGAGCACGGCTGCCTGCGCTCCGCCATCTGGCACCGCACCGGCGTGGTCGCCGTTGGCGAGGCCTCGGTGGGGATCGCGATCTCATCGGCCCACCGCGCCGCGGCCTTCGCCGCCTGCAAGCAGGCCATCGACACGCTCAAGGTGACCGTGCCGATCTGGAAGAAGGAGCGCTACGCGGACGGCGAGGTCTGGGTCGGCCAGGGCGCGTAAGACGACGTGCATAAACCGGGGTCTGACCCCAGTTTATGCATGGCACGTAGTACACGCCGGGGGCTGACCCTGCGTGTGCAGGCGTGGGCGTGGCTGACGGCTAGCCGGAGGTCGTCGTCGTCTGCGGCGTCGTCGTGGCGCCCGGGAGGGTCGAGCCGGGCGTCGTCGTGCCGGGGAGGATGCCGGGGATCGCGTTGCCGGCCGGGTTGCCGCCGGCGGGCTTCTTCGGCTTCTTCTTTGCGGGCTTGCCGAGCCAGTGCGCGAGATCGACACCGGCCGAGGAGCCGGTGTAGCCCGGGTAGAGCCCGGCCAGCGTCTGGCCCGCGGGCAGCGTGGCGCCCTTGCCGACGAGGTAGATCGCGTCCTCGGGGATGTAGCGCGACGGGAAGCTGTCCTGGTGGATGACCTTGCCGTCGGCCCCGGTCACCGTGCGCGAGACCGTGACCGAGAAGCCCTTCTCGCCCTCCGTCGTCTGCGAGACCTGGCCGGCAGCAGCGTCAGGGCTGGCGTAGAAGCGCTTCTTGGGATTCGTGTACGAGGTCTGCGCCGACGTCGTCTGCGCGACGTGCCGGCCGATGGGGCGCGAGAGGAAGGTCACGGTCATCGTCTGGGAGTCCGCGGTGGCCTTGATCACGATCGCGTTGGCGCTGTCGTTGACGAACGTGAAGTCCGGCCCCGAGTCGGCCACGGTCGCATCGAGCCCGAGCGGGTAGTGCGAGATGTAGAACGAGTGGTTCAGCCGGTGCCCGATCTGGTAGCCGCCGAAGAACGCGGTGTCGAAGACCGTCGTCGCGGCCTGGCAGACCCCGCCGCCGATCGAGGGCACGAGCACGCCGTTCTCGATCGCCTGGCCCTCCTTGAACCCGCGCTCGGCCGTGCGCGGGCCGACGGTCGTGTTGAAGGAGAAGGTCGCGCCCGGCTTGACGATCGTGCCGTCGAGCAGCTTCGCGAGCAGCGCGACGTTGAAGACGCGGTTGGCCGACGATTCGCCGAGGCTGGTCGTCTGCCGACTGACGACCGTCGTGGCGCCGAGCGCGCGCGCCTGAGCAGTCGTCAGCTCCGGTTGCGTCACCCGGAATGCGAGCGCGGCCACGCGTGCGGACCCGGTCGCGGCACCGGCCCGGGTCAGGTGGCGCGCCGTGGTGCGGGCGTCCAGGTCGATGCCGCTGAGCGACGAGAGCACGCGCGCGCGATCGCCGACGAGCTTCCAGCCGGCGTCCTTGGCCGGCCGCAGGTAGTCCGACAGCGGCGGCCGCAGCGCATCGCCGACCTTCTTCGGGTCGAACTTCACCCCGATCACGTGCTCGTAGGTGGTCGCCGTCAGCAGCGGCGCGAGCCTGCGCACGGGCCAGCGGCCGGCGGGCTGGCCCCGGCGGGTGAACGCGATCGGCTCGGACAGCAGCTGCGCGACGCGGGCCTTGGCCCGGTGCGCGGCCGCAGTCGAGATGGCGGCCGGCGTGGGCACGGTGCGCAGCGACACGCCGGCCTGATCCGCGAGGGCCGCGCGCGTGATCGTCCGCAGCGCGGCGGCCGGATCGAAGCCGACGCCCGCCTTCGCAGGGATGGCGATGGCGGCGCCGCTCGGCTTGAGCACGAGGCGCGCATCGACCGGCGCCTGCGTCACGTTCGCGAGCTCCACGGGCAGCGCAAGGCGGTCCGGATAGCGCAGTACGGGCGCGATCGAGTGCGAGTAGTCGAAGGAGAACAGCAGTCCGCCGCGCACCCTGCCGGCAGCGAGCGCAGCGGAGGCGGTGCGCGCCGCGTCGACGCGCACCCCGAGGTCGTACGGCGAGAGCGTCGCCGAGCGACCGGCCACGTTCACGGTCACGTCGCGCTGCAGCTGGTCTCCCACCGCGGCGGAGATCTCGCGCTCGGCCTGTGCGCGCGACGTCCCGCCGAGCGGCACGCCCGCGACGCGCACACCGTGCACGACTGCCCCGCGCT
Organism: Actinomycetota bacterium; assembly: GCA_030774435.1. GTDB lineage: Bacteria > Actinomycetota > Thermoleophilia > Gaiellales > JALYLC01 > JALYLC01. The sequence goes on along the minus strand of JALYLC010000854.1, from coordinate 2,848 downwards.
GCATGACGAGATGCCCCAACGGGATCAAGAGCAGCGCGCCGCCGACGCCGAGGCTCATGAGCACTCGCCGGCGGCGCGCGCGCACGCGGCTCTGACGGCCATACAGCCGCATCGCCGCGCGTGCTCTGGTCGCATCGTCGACGCTCATACCTGCCACCCCGCGTGTCGCTGCCTCGGCGCCGCTCCTGCACGCGGACAGTGCTGCCCCGCCCAACCGGAGTGTACCGCGGGTGGGCGAGACACCCTCCTGCGCCCGCCGGCGAGACGCGCGACCGTACGATATGCGCATGGTGAGCCCCCTCCCGTCGGTCGACGTGCTGGTGCGCGAGGCGGCCTGCGATGCGCCTCATGCGCTCTGCGTGCGCGAGGCGCGAGCCACGCTGGCGGAGCGCCGCGCTCGCGGCGAGCACGCCACGGCCAGCGCGCTCGCGCCGGAGCTGCGCCGGCGCGTGCGCGCCGCGCTCGAGCCGTCGCTGCGGCCGGTGCTGAACGCCACCGGCGTGGTGTTGCACACCAACCTTGGCCGGGCGCCGCTACCCGAGGCCGCGCTCGCGCGCGTGCAGGCGGTCGCCGAGGGGTACTCCAACCTCGAGCTCGATCTCGCCACGGGCGCGCGCGGCTCGCGCCAGGATCACGTCGCGGCGCTGCTCTGCGAGCTCACGGGCGCCGAGGCCGCGATCTGCGTGAACAACGGGGCGGCCGCGCTGGTGCTCGCGCTCGCCGCGCTGGCGCGCGGGCGCGATGTCGTCGTCTCGCGCGGCCAGCTGGTCGAGATCGGCGACGGCTTCCGCATCCCCGAGATCGTGCAGAGCGCGGGCGCCCGTCTGCGCGAGGTGGGAACGACCAACCGCACGACGGCCGCCGACTACACCCGCGCGCTGGACGCCGAGACCGGCGCGCTGCTGTGCGTCCACCCCTCGAACTACCGCGTCGTGGGCTTCACCGGCCACGTCGAGGTGCGCGAGCTGGCGCAGATCGCGCACGGCGCGGCACTCCCGCTGGTGTACGACGTCGGCTCGGGCGCCCTGCTCGAGACACCCGAGCTGGCGGGCGAGCCGCTGGCGCGAGAGGCACTGCGCGACGGCTGCGATCTCGTCTGCTTCTCCGGCGACAAGCTGCTCGGCGGCCCGCAGGCAGGCATCCTCGCGGGGACGGCCGATGCGATCGCGCACTGCCGCCGGCATCCGCTGGCGCGCGCCCTCCGCATCGACAAGCTCTCGCTGGCGGCGCTCGAGGCCACACTGCGCATCTACCGCGATCCGCAGCGGGCGCGTGCGGAGCTGCCCGTCCTGCGCGCCGTGCTCGAGCCCGCCGAGGACGTGCGCGCACGGGCCGAGCTGCTGGCCGCCCGCATCGGCGGCAGCGTGATCGCAACGGTCGCGCGCGTGGGCGGCGGCGCACTGCCACTGGCGGAGCTCCCGTCCTTCGGCGTGCGCCTCGAGGGCGACGCCGACCTGCTCGCCGCACGCCTCCGCGAGGGTGAGCCGGCCGTGCTCGCGCGCGTGTCCGACGGCGCGCTCGTACTGGATTGCCGCACGCTCAGCGACGCGGACGCGGCACGCATCAGCGCGCCGGGATGAGCGACGCGCTCCTCGTGGAACCAGGTCTGACGCTCGGCACGGCCGGGCACATCGACCACGGCAAGACCGCTCTCGTGGGCGCGCTGACCGGCGTCGACACGGACAGGCTGCCCGAGGAGCAGGAGCGCGGCATCTCGATCGCGCTCGGCTATGCGAGCCTCCCGCTGCCGTCGGGCCGCTCGCTCTCGGTCGTCGACGTGCCCGGGCACGAGCGCTTCGTGCGCACCATGATCTCGGGCGCGACCGGCATCGACCTCGCGCTGATCGTCGTCGCCTGCGACGACGGCGTCATGCCCCAGACGCGCGAGCACGTCGCGATCCTCGAGCTGCTCGCTGTGCGCACGGCCATCGTCGCACTGACCAAGCGCGACCTCGTGGACGCCGAGAGCGCCGAGCTCGCCCGCGCCGACGTCGAGGAGCTGCTCGCGGGAACGGCCTTTGCGGGCACGCCAATCGTCGAGACCTCGGTGCGCACGGGGGCGGGCCTCGACGACCTGCGCGAGGCGCTCGATCGCGCCGCGGCCGTCGTCGAGCCGCGGCCCGCCGAGGGCGCGACGCGCCTGCCGATCGACCGCGCCTTCACGTTGCGCGGGATCGGGACCGTGGTGACGGGCACGCTCTGGTCGGGCACGATCGCCGCGGCCGGCCGGCTCGCGCTCATGCCCGGACGAGCAGAGGTGCGCGTGCGCTCGCTCCAGGTGCACGACCAGCCGATCGAGCGCGCCGAGGCCGGTCAGCGCGTGGCCGCGAGCCTGGTCGGCGTCGAGCGCAGCGCAATTCCCCGCGGCTCGAGCCTCGTCACACCCGGCGCATTGCCCGAGAGCTACCGGCTCGACGTGGATCTCCGGGCACTGCCGGCCGGCCCGGGAGTCACGCAGGGAGCGCTCGTGCAGGTCCTGATCGGCACGGCCTGCGTCGACGCGCGCGTCGCCCTGCTCGAAGCGGGCCTGCTCGCGGCCGGATCGACGGGCCTGGCGCAATTGCGTCTGCGGGAGCTCGTGGTGGCCACACGCGGCGACCGTGTGATCCTCCGCACCACCGCCCCGCAGGCCACGATCGCCGGCGGCGTCGTGCTCGACCCCGCGCCGTCGCGCCACGGCGGCACGCAGGAAGCGCTCGACCGCCTGCGCCTGCTGGCGGGCGGCGATGCGCCATCGCTCGTACGGGCGGCACTGCAGACGGCGCCGTGGCCACTCGCGCTGGCGCAGATCGCACCGCCTGGCGTGCTCGAGGCTCCAGCCGCCTTCGCGGCGCTGGCTGCGCTGGGT
>JALYLC010000853.1 GCA_030774435.1 Actinomycetota bacterium | reverse complement strand
CGGGCGGCCGCTCACAAGCGAGTTCGTTCGTGCCCGTAGACCACAACGAGATGCCCAGAGGAGAAGCCGTGGCCGAGTCTGACTCCGTGGCGCCGGGCGTGCCGCTCCCCGGCCTGAAGCGAGCGCGCCGCTACCCACTGGGCCTGCCGCTCAAGCGGCTCTTTTCGTTCGAGGAGCTCGGCATCACGATCGCGCTCGTCGTGCTGGTGCTGCTGATCGGCGCATTCCACAGCAACTTCCTGAGCAAGAACGTCCTGCTCAACACGCTGCAGACGGCCAGCTTCGTCGCGATCATCGCCTACGGCATGGTCTTCCTCCTCGCCATGGGCGAGCTCGACCTGTCGGTCGGCGGAACGTTCGCGTTCAGCACGATTGCCGGCGCGCAGCTCATGGCGGGCGGGGGGATCGACCTCAATCCCTGGCTCGCACTGCTGCTGGCGATCTTCGTGGGCGCGGGGCTGGGCGCGGTCAACGGCCTCCTCGCGTCGCTGCTTCGCCTGCCGTTGATCATCATCACCTTGGGCACGCTGTCGGCCTACGGCGGCCTCGCGACGGTCATCAGCAACGCCGGCCCGGTCGAGAACCTGCCGACCGGCGGGAGCTTCTACTCGTCGCTCGGCGGCAACTGGCTGGACGTTCCCGCGGCCGCCTGGGGGGCCCTCGTGCTCGTCGTCGCGCTCACGTTCGCGTTCACGAAGACGCGCTTCGGGACGATGGTGCGCGCGGTCGGCTCCAACCGCCAGGCCGCGGCCTTCTCGGGCATTCCTTCGGGGCGGATCCGCCTCTACGCCGCGGTGCTCACCGGTGCGCTCGCGGCCTTCTCCGGCATGCTCTCGCTGGCCTACTTCCAGGGCGCCGATCCGACGATCGGCGGAACGGGACTCGCGCTGCAGGTCATCGCCGCCGCCATTATCGGCGGCACGGCGATCTCGGGCGGGACCGGAACGGTGCCCGGGGCGCTGCTGGGCGCGCTGATCGTCTCGGTGATCAACGCCGGCCTGCTCTTCTTCGCGATCCCGTCCAACTGGAGCGAATTCGTCACGGGCGCGGTGATCATCGTGGCCGTGGGCACGGATTCGCAGTTGCGGCACCGCCGCGCAACGCGCGCCATGCAAGGGCTCTAGCGGTGTACGTCGCGTCCGATGTCAGCAAGCACTACGGGGGCGTGCGCGCGCTGGACGGCGTCGACTTCGAGATCCGGCCCGGCGAGGTGCAGGGGCTGTTGGGCGCCAACGGCGCCGGCAAGTCGACGCTCGTGAAGATCCTCGTCGGGGCAGAGCGGCCCTCCGAAGGCACGCTCGAGCTCGCCGGGGAGCCTGTGCACTTCGCGAACGTCGGTCAGGCCAGCGCCGAGGGCGTCTCGATCGTCTCGCAGGAGCTCAACCTCTTCCCCGACCTCGACGTGCTCGAGAATCTCTTCCTGCTGCGCGAGCCGCGCCACGGAGGCCTGCTGCTGAACCGGCGCGAGATGGCCCGCCGGGCGCGGCCCGTACTCGCTGCCGTCGGCCTCGACGTGCAGCTCGACCGTCGCGTCGGAACGCTGCGCCTGGCGGAGCAGCAACTCGTCGAGATCGCGCGAGCCCTGCTCGATGCGCCGCGCATCCTGTTCCTCGACGAGCCGACCTCCGCGCTCCAGGCGTCGGAGACTGCAAGCCTGCTCGGCGTCGTCAGCGGCCTGCGCGACAGGGGCGTCGCCGTCGTGTTCGTCTCGCACCAGCTCGAGGACGTCTTCGCGATCTGCGACACGATCACGGTGCTGAGAAACGGCCGCGTCGTCGAGACGCGCCGCCCGCGCGGCGAGACGTCGATCCCCGAGGTCGTTGCCCAGATGCTCGGCGAGGCGGCCAGCGGGCGGCGTCGCGTGGAAGCGCCGCAGGCCGAGGGCAGCACGCGTGCGGCAAACGATGCCCCGCTGCGACTTTCCGGCGTTGCCGTCCGGAATGCCCTCAAGCCGTTCGATCTCGAGGTCGAGCCGGGCGAGGTCGTCGGGCTGGCGGGGCTCGAAGGGTCGGGGCCACATGCGGTGCTCGACGTCATCTTCGGCCGCCGCAAGCGCGACGGCGGCACCATCACGCTGCCGAACGGCAGGGCCGGCCCCCGCTCGACGCCGGCCGCCGTGCGCGCCGGCCTGGCCCTCGTCCCGGCCGACAGGAAGCGACTCGGCGTCATGCTGGACAAGGCGATCGACGAGAACATCGCAATCGTCACGGCCGGGCCGCTGCGGCGCATGGGGGTGATCCTGCGCAAGGCCGTCATGGCCGCGCGCGCCGAGCATTGGGGCGAGCAGCTGAAGATCACGATGGCGTCGCCGCAGGCTCTCGTCGGCCAACTGTCGGGAGGCAACCAGCAGAAGGTCGTCTTCGCGAAATGGCTCGAGGCTGAGCCTGCGGTCGTGCTGCTCGACGATCCGTCGCGCGGGGTCGACGTCGGAGCCAGGCTCGAGATGCACGCGTTGATCGCGCAGATGGCCGAGCGCCGCCAGATCGTGCTGCTCACGTCGAGCGACCTCGAGGAGCTCGCCGAGGTCTGCGACCGCGTCGTCGTCTTCTTCCAGGGGGCGGCCGTCGGCGAGATCCGGGGCGACGACCTGAGCGAGCGCCGGCTGCTCGAGGCGATCAACACGGGCGTCGTCTGGGAGCCCGGCTGACGCGTCTCTCCTTCCTATCTGTATACAGTCTGTCTGGGCGCTGTACGCGGTCAGCTCGCGTCGGGCGACGCGTTGCTGATGAACTGCAGTGCCGTGCGTACCGTCAGCGGCTCGTGCTCGGGCGCGAGCTGAGCCATGAGCGTGAGCGCGGTTCGCGCGAGATGGCGCCCGAGCAGGGCAGCCGTGCCGGTCGCGTCCCGCCGGCTCGCGGCCTCGAAGATCGCGCGGTGCTCGGCATCGCGCATGCTCAGGCCGGCGCCGCCGTTGGCGCGGATGAACATCAGCCAGTAGCGCTCGGCGCGATCCTGGTACGCGGCGATCGTCCGGCCGAACTGGTCGTTGGCCCTGCTCACCAGGAGCCGGTGGAAGTCCCGGTGCGCGGCCTGCCACTGATCGACGGAGTTGCTCGCGGCGTGCTCCCTCATGGCCTCGAGGGCAGCGCTCAGGCTCGCGACCTCGCTGTCGGTGAAGCTCCGCACGGTGAGCACGCAGCCGAGGCTCTCGAGCATGACCCGGCACCCGTACACGGTGTCCAGGTCGGTCGGGTCGAAGCGCGTCACGCGCGCGCGGCGATTGGGCTCGGCCTCGATCAGGCCTTCCTCCTGGAGCATCCGCATCGCCTCGCGCAGCGGCGTGCGGCTGACGCCGAGCGAGCGCGCCAGCTCGACCTGCGAGATCACGACGCCCGGCTGCAGCGAGCCGCCGAGGATCATCTCCCGCAGGTGCGAGCGCAGGCTCCCCGCCGCACCGCCGTCACTGTTCGGCAGGGGAAGCGCGGGGCCGTCCACATCTTGGCGAGCGCGGCTGGCCATGCTCGACAAGATAGCAGCATCGAACGCACGCGGAACACGTATTGGAATCCATGTTGACTCTCGAGACTGCAATCGTGTATACATCTTAGTGTCCCCGACCGGAGTCGGAAGTCAGATGCAGCAGGGCGATTCTCAAGCAGACGGCCGGTATCAGATCGCGACCGCGTGGCTCGACGGCGGGCCGGCCATCGTCGTCCGGGACGCGGCCGGCGTGACGGCACTGGCCGCCCTCGCCGGGAGCTCGCCGGCCTCCGTGCTGGAGCTGATCGAGCAGTGGCCGCTCTGGCAGGGGCGGATCGAGTCGCAGCTCGCGGCCACGGCGGCGCGAGAGCTCGACGAGTCGGCGCTCGAGTGGCTCCCGCCTGTGATGCCGCGCAAGCTGATCTGCATCGGGGTCAACTACGGCGCGCACAACCGGGAGATGCTGGGCGCCTTCGCGGCGCCCGTCCCGTTCAGCTTCCTGAAGCCTCCGACCACCGCGCTCGTCGGCTCGGGGCGCACGATCCTCTTGCCCGAGCACGCGCAGAAGATCGACTACGAGGCCGAGCTGGCCGTCGTGATCGGCCGGCGTGCGTTCTCCATCGAGGACGCCGAGGCCCTGGACTGCGTGTTCGGCTACAGCGTGCTCAACGACCTGTCGGCGCGCGACTGGATCGCGTCCGACTCGCCCCTCGGGCCCGACTGGACGATGGCGAAGGGCTTCAACGAGTCGGCGCCCATGGGGCCCTGGATCACGCCCGCTCGCTTCGTCGAGGACCCGCAGGCGCTGGACATCTCGCTCACGGTGAACGGTGAGGTCAAGCAAGACTCGAACACCGCGGAGATGATCTTCTCGGTCGCCCAGGTCGTCAAACACCTTGCCGGGGTCATGGCGCTGGAGCCCGGCGACGTGATCGCCACGGGAACGCCCTCAGGTGTGGGCGCCGGGCGCAAGCCGCCGGAATTCCTGCAGCCGGGCGACGAGATCCGCGTGGAGGTGGAGGGCCTCGGTGTGCTCGAGACGCGCATCGCGGCGCCCGACCGGGCCCCGAAGGCTCGCCTCGAGGAGGCCCAGACATGATCGAGGTCACGCGGCTCGGCCACCTGGCCCTGGCATCGCCGGATGTCGATCGGCTCGCCGCGTACTACACCGGCGTGCTGGGCTTCGAGCTCGCCGCGCGGGGCGACGACGGCGCGGCCTACCTCACGCCCGAGCTCGTGCACCATGCCGTCACGATCCTGCCCGCCAAGCAGCGCGGGCTCGACCACCTCGCCTTCCAGATCGCGAGCTCGCTCGACGACGCCGAGAAGGAGCTCCGCGCCGCGGGCATCGCGAGCGAGCGGCGCAGCGACGCCGAGCCCGGCATCGCCGACTTGCTCGAGATCCAGGACCTCGACGGCAACCGCCTGCAGCTCTACTCGGAGATCGCCCTGCGCGACGTGCTCGCGCCCAGCGGTGTCCGCCCCCTCAAGCTCGGCCACGTCTGCTACTTCGTCAACGACGTCCAGAAGACGACGGAGTTCTACGAGGCGCTCGGATTCCGCTGGTCCGACTGGATGGGCGACTTCTTCGTCTTCCTGCGCTGCAACAGCGATCACCACTCGCTCAACCTGCTGCGCTCCGACCACAATCGCCGCCTGCACCACATCGGCTACGAGCTCCGCGACTGGGCGCACGTCCAGCTCGCATGCGATGCGCTCGCCCGCAGCGACCATCCGCTCGTCTGGGGCCCGGGCAGGCACGGGCCGGGCCACAACCTGTTCACCTACCACCACGACCCCGACGGCAACGTCGTGGAGCTCTTCAGCGAGCTCGACGTGATGCTCGAAGAGAGCCTCGGCTACTTCGACCCGCGGCCGTGGCACCACGACTTTCCGCAGTACCCCAAGGTCTGGACGCCCGGGCCGCTCGTGCCCAACGCGTGGGGCCCCCTCCCGCCCGAGGGCTTCCTGGACTAGGCGTCGCAGGAGCAGCCATGACAAATCTCAAGATTGCAGAGGACGTCCGTGCGACTCGAGGGTAAGCGCGTACTGATCACGGGCACCGCCGGCGGCCAGGGCGGGGCCGCCCAGGCGATGTTCGCCCGCGAGGGCGCGCGCATCATCGGCTGCGACGTCCAGGACGGCGCGGCGGAGCGGACCGCGTCGGCCCTGCGAGACGAGGGGGTCGATGTCACCGGCCGCACCGTCGACCTCGCCGACTCCGCCGCGGCGGAGCGCTGGATCGAGGAGGGCGCCGAGCAACTGGGCGGCATTGACGTGCTCTACAACAACGCGGCCGGGTACGGGTTCTCGCCGTTCGCGGACATGACGCTCGCGCTCTGGCGGCACGTCATGAGCGTCGAGCTCGACATCGTGTTCCACACGACGCAGCCCGCCTGGAAGCACCTGCTGCGGTCGGGCGCCGCGTCCATCATCAATACGGCCTCGATGTCGGGAATCCGCGGGATCGCTCCACTCGGGCAGGCTGCGCATGCCGCCGCGAAGGGCGGAGTGATCGCGTTCACCAAGACGCTTGCGGCCGAGGGCGCGCTCGATGGGATCCGTGCCAATGCGATCTCCCCGGGCTTCGTCAAGACGGCGTCGACCGATGCTGCGGTGGGCGACGAGCTCCGAGCCTTCCAGCTGGGCATGCACCTGATCCGCCGGGCCGGAATGCCGGACGACATCGCGCACCTGGCCGTCTACCTCGCGTCCGATGAGTCGAGCTGGGTGACGGGCCAGAACTACTCGATCGACGGCGGCGTGACCGCCGGCTTCCGGTAAGCGAAGAGGCTTAGAGGAGCAAGATGATCTATGTCACGAACGCAATTCCCGTGAACGAGGCGGGCCAGCCGAAACTGACACGGGCAGACGTCTGGGCCGGCCTCGACCAGAAGGCGAACAACGCGCTCCCCTTCGTGCCGGCGATGACCGAATGCGAAGTGCTCGAGCGCCGGGGCGATCTGGAGTTCGACCGCGAGATCGAATTCCGCGGTCAGCGCTTCATCGAGCGCATCACACTCGAGCCCGAGCGCCGCGTCACGTTCACGCGCATCGCCGGCGACGTGCTCGGCACGATCGCGAACGAGATCGAGGAGGACGAAGCCGGCGAGCTGTCGCTCCGCTTCTCCTTCGCGCTCGTCCTGAAGGGCGTCGTCCCCGGTTCGGCAGAAGAGGCCGGGTACGCCGAGGGCATGAAAGTGGACTACCTCAAGGCGGTCGAAGCGACGCTCGCGGCCATCCGCCGCGTGGCGCAAGGAGAGACGGTCGGCGTCTGACCGCTCTGAACTCCGACGAAGGAGAATGGCTATGTCCGACTGGCTCAGGTCGTACTTCGACGACGTCGACAACATGCGGCTCGACGAGTGGGTCGCCCGCCACAGCGACGACGTCGTCGTGCAGTTCGGCAACAATCCTCCGGCTCACGGCAAGCGGGAGATCGGTGAGAACATCGGTCAGTTCTGGTCGATGATCGGCGGCCTCAAGCACAACTTCGTCAACACCTGGGAAGTCGACGGCACGACGATCCTGGAGACGCGCGTCGACTACACACGGTCCGACGGCGAACACGCCGTCGTGCCGTGCACGTCGATCCTGCACCGCAACGGTGAGCTCGTCGACTCGCTGCGCGTGTACATCGACCTCGCCCCCGTCTTCGCGTAGGTGCCGGCATGAGCTCCGCGGTGCTTCCCGACCACGACACCATGGTCCGCGAATTGTGGGACCGACAGCAGATCACGGACGTGATGCTGCGGTTCGGCCGCGGCCTCGACATCCACGACTGGGATCTCTACGCCAACACGCTCGCCGACCCGTTCGAGGTGGACTTCTACGACCTCACGGGCCGGCCTGCAACGACCACGACGCCGGACGTCTGGGCGAAGTTCGCGAGTGCCTGCCTGGAGCGATTGCTCGTGATGCACCAGTACTCGAACTTCCACATCGACCTCGACGGCGATCGCGCCAGCGGCATCTTCTACCACGTGTCCCGCCACCGCCTGCCGAGCCGCCACGGCGGCGATCAGTACACGCAGTACGGCTGGTACGAGAACTCGTTCGGGCGCGGTGAGGGCGGCTGGAAGATCACGCGGCTCAAGCACACCTTCCAGTGGTGCGACGGCAATCCCACGCTGATCGACCTCACGGATCCCGACTGGCAGGCCGCGGCCGCAGCGGTCTTCGGCGCATGACTACGCTCGAGCATCACACCGCCGACGTCGGTGGAACGCGCCTCCACTATGTGACATGCGGGTCCGGGCCGGCCGTGCTGCTCCTGCACGGCTGGCCGCAGACCTGGTACGAGTGGCGCCACGTCGCGGCGGCGCTCGAAGGCCACACAGTCGTGATGCCCGACCTGCGCGGCTTCGGCTACTCGGCCAAGCCCGCCGCGGGCTACGACGCCGAGACGATGGCCGGCGACCTGCATGGCCTCGTGTCGATGCTCGGGTTGCGCGATGTCACTGTCGTGGGGCACGACTGGGGCGCCGTGTTCGGATATGTCTATGCCGCGTTGCATCCCGGCGAGGTTGTGGCACTCGGCATCGTCGAGATGGCGCTCCCCGGCGTCGGCGTCATGGAGGGGGCCATGCAGCCACGGCCGGGCGGTCAGTGGCTGTGGCATATGGGGTTCCAGTCGGTGCCCGACATTCCCGAGTTGCTCGTGAGCGGGCACGAGCGCGCGTATCTGCAGTGGTTCTTCGAGCACTTCGCCTACAACCCCACGGCAATCACCGCGGCGGACCTCGACGAGTACGTGAGTGCCATCATGCAGGTCGGGGCACTGCGCGCCGGGATGGGTGTGTACCAGGCCTACTTCGAGACGGCCGAGCAAGTCGTGTCACACGCCAAGAAGCCGCTCGAGATGCCGGTTGTCGCCTACGGCGGCGATACGTGCCTGGGCGAGTACACGCTCGCCTCGGTACGCGCCGTCGCTCCCGATGCCGAGGGCGGGGTCATCGAGCAATGCGGTCACTGGGCACCCGAGGAGCGCCCAGAGTTCGTGGCCGGGCTGATCCGCGAGCTCGCTGCCCGCTCCGCGCAGGTGCCGGCCTAGCTGGCCGTCTTAGAAGCTCTAACAGAATCAGCGTGGCGTTCGGAGGTCTCGAATCGCCTCCCGTCTGGTTGTCGGGCGCAGTGAGTGGTGGTGGGCGGGTGGGGTCGCCCGCCAACCAGACCTTCCAACCGGATCAGCGAGCCGGGATCCACTCCCACTCGCTTCGAAACCCCCGACCACACACGCTGATTCTGTTAGACCTTCTACGCGCCGCCCTGGCGCTCGTACACCAGCCGGAGCCCCTCGAGCGTGAGGTCGGGCACGTGCTCGTCGACCGTCTCGGCATGCGGCACGATCAAGCCGGCGAGGCCGCCCGTCGCGAGCACGCGGGGGTTGCCGCCCAGCTCTGCGGCCATGCGCCGCACGATGCCGTCGACCTGCCCGGCGAAGCCGTAGACGACGCCGCTTTGGAGGGCATGCACCGTGTTGCGCCCGATCACGGTCGGCGGCGCGACGAACTCCACGCGCGAGAGGCGCGCCGCGCGGTCGAACAGCGCCTCCATCGACACGGCCACGCCCGGCGCGAGCACGCCGCCGACGTACTCGCCGCCCGCGGAGACCGCGTCGAAGTTCGTCGAGGTGCCGAAGTCGACCGCGATGCAGGTCGCGCCGACGCGCGCGAACGCCGCCACGGCGTTGACGATGCGGTCGGGGCCGACCTCGCGCGGGTTGTCCATGAGGATCGGCATGCCACTGCGCACCCCCGGGCCGATCAGCAGCGTGCCGACCCCGAGCACGTTCTCGCCCACCCCGGCCCACGCGACCGCGAGCACCGGCACGGTGGAGGAGACGACGAGTGCGCTCACCTCGCCGGTCTCGAGGTCGCGCAGGGCCAGGAGCCCGTCGAGCTGTACCGCCAGGTCGTCGCTCGTGCGCAACGGGCGCGTCGCGATCCGCCACGTGTGCGCGAGCTCGGCGTCGCGCCAGAGGCCCATGTGCGTCTGCGTGTTGCCGACGTCGACCGCGAGCAGCACGAGCGCTACACGGTCGGCGGGGCGAGCGGTGGCATGCTCTCCGGCGGCCGCAGCTCCTCGATCGTGACGTCCTGCGTGGTGTGGATGTCGGTGCGGGGGATGATGCGCGTGGGGCGGTTCTTGTCCCACACCCACACGTCCTCCATCGCGACGTGAATCATCGGATACGAGGGCTGGTGCTCGATCTTGAGGTCGAGCTGGTTGCAGAGGTAGGTCGCCTCTTGCGTCAGGACGCAGTAGCGGAACAGCCCGTAGACATCCGCGTACTCCTTCTTGAGCCGAAGCTCTAGCTCGGCGTCGTATTCCTCGAGTTCATCGATATTGGACACGTCTGGCCTCTCCCTCGCGTGCCCGTCATCGTAGTTGAACGCCGTCGAGACGCCGTACGGCCTGGTCGCGCACGGCCTCCAGTAGCGAGCTCAACAGCCGGCCGTCGGGCAGGCTCAGGCCGGGGTCGAGCTCGACCAGCGGCTCCAGCGCGAAGCGGCGCTCCGCCAGCCGCGGATGCGGCACCGTGAGGCCGGGCTCCTCGGCGACCTCGTGCCCTGCCAGCAGGATGTCGAGATCGCACGTGCGCGGGCCATAGCGCACGGTGCGCACGCGCCCGAGCTGCTGCTCGACCGCGAGCAGGCCGTCGAGCAGCTCTCGCAGGGTGAGGCCGGTCTGAAGCCGCGCGGCCGCGTTGATGAAAGCCGGTTGATCGGCGAGACCGACAGGCGCGCTCTCGTACGCCGAGGAAACAGCGTCGAGCTCGACGCCCGGCAGGCGCGCGATGCGGTCCAACGCGTCGCGCAGCGTCGCGACCGGATCGCCGAGGTTCCCGCCCAGGCCGATGTGGACCGCGCGCACGCGGTCCCGAGGTTAGAAGGTCTGGGGAATCAGCGTCGTGCTGACTCCGCGAACCTTCCTAAACGGCCTGGAGCTCCTCGAGGCACGCGATGGCATCGGCGCGCGAACGCACGCCGAGCTTGCGCAGGATCGACTTGATGTGCCAGCGCACGGTCTCGACCGAGAGGTACAGCTCGGTCGCGATCCCCACGGTTGTCGCGCCGCCCGCAAGCATGCGCAGGATCTCGAGCTGGCGCGGTGTCAGGTGGTCGCGATCGGGCACGAGTGCCGCGATCTCGCGCCGGCGATCCTCGCGCCGAACCTCGTCGACAAGGTGCATCGTGAGCAGCCGGGAGATCGGCGCCTCGCCCCGCAGCAGTCCGTGCAGCGCGCGCTCGAGCCCGGCCGGGGACTGATCCTTCGAGAGAAAGCCGGCCGCGCCGGCGCGCAGCGAGCGCAGGAACGAGTCGCGGTCGGAGCTGGAGCTGAGAACGACGACCTTCACGCCCGGGTGGGCCTCGATCATCTCCGCGATGCGCGGGATGCTGTCGCCGTCGGCGAGCACGAGGTCGAGCAGCACGACGTCCGGCTGGAGCTCTGCGGTCATGCGCACGGCGTCGGCGCCCAGGGAGGCGCTGCCCAGCACCGCGAAGGCGCGATCTGCGAGCACGGAGACGAGACCCCGTCGATACAGGTCGTTGTCCTCAGCGACCAGAATCGAAATCCGTCGCGAGGCGTCTTCCAACGTGCTCCTCCCCGAGTCCATACACGCGAGTTTCACCCCTCGAGGGGTGGCCCGCAACCGCCAACTAGCCCATGGTCGTGGCCGGTCTATCCCCCCGATAGGGGATTGCTCTGGTCTGTCCTGCGCTCAGGACCGAACCGACGGGACGCGCACACGGCTGACGGTCACCGCAACGTCGTCGAACTCGAGTCCCAGAGGGGCTTCGGGCTTGTGCACCGTGATCGTGGCGCGCTCAAGGGGCATGCGCGCCAGCAGCGTGTCCGCGACATGAGCGGCGAGGCGCTCGATCAGGTCGAAGCGCGTGGAGGTGGCCACCTCCACCGCCAGGCGGGCGGCGTCCCCGTAGGAGACGGTGTCGCCGAGGCGGTCGGTCTCGCAGCCGAGCGACGAGCGCGGCACGAGCACGAGGTCGAGCACGAAGCGCTGCCCGTGCTCGCGTTCGTCGGAGTGCACGCCGTGATGCGCGTGTACCGCCAGTCCGCGCACTTCGATCGTGAGCGGATCGGTCACGCGGCGCCCTCGAGCGCTCGCTCGACCGCGAGCGCGTCCGCCGTGGCGCCGACGTCGTGCACGCGCAGAAGGTGGGCGCCTCCCCGATAGCAGTAGAGCGCGGCCGCCACGGAGGCGGCGACGCGGTCGGCGGCGATCTCGCGGCCGGTGAGCGTACCGAGGAAGCGCTTGCGCGAGACGCCGAGCAGGAGCGGGCCGAGCCGCGCAAGGCGCGGCAGCGCGCGCAGCAGGTCGAGGTTGTGCGCAAGCGTCTTGCCGAAGCCGATGCCCGGGTCGAGCACGATGCGCTCCCGGGCGACGCCTGCGGCCACCGCCGCCTCGGCGCGTTCGGCCAGGAAGCTCTCGACCTCGGAGACGACGTCGTCGTAGCGGGGGTCGTCCTGCATCGTGCGTGGCTCGCCGAGCATGTGCATGAGGGACAGATCGGCGCCTGCCGCGGCAACCACCGAGGCCAGCCCGGGATCCCCGCGCAGGGCGGTCACGTCGTTGACGAGTACGGCGCCTGCGGCCAGGGCGGCCTGTGCGACCGCCGCCTTGCTCGTGTCGATCGAGACAGCGATGCCCTCCGCTGCGAGCACCTCGATCACCGGCAGCACGCGAGCCAGCTCGACCTCCGCCGCCACGGGCTCGGCCCCGGGTCGCGTCGACTCCCCGCCGACGTCCACGATCGCCGCTCCCTCGCGTGCCAGCCGGCGGCCGTGCGCGACGGCGGCCCCGAAACCGGCGTGCTCGCCGCCGTCGGAGAACGAGTCGGGTGTGACGTTGAGGACGCCCACGAGAGCGCCGCGCGCGTAGCGCTGCGAGAGCGGCGCCACCGAGAGCGAGCTATGCGCCGCCGGGCTGGGCGTCGGGCTCGGTCGGGAGGCTCGGCAAGCCTGGAAGGATGCTGCGCTTCTCCTTGGCCTTCGGCTCCGCAACGGGCTCGGCGGGCGCGGCCGAGGGCGGCGGGAAGACCTCTTCCTGCGTGGCGCCGTCGAGCAGCCGCAGGAATTGCGCGCGGTCGATCGTCTCGCGCTCCAGCAGGATCTTGGCGAGGCGGTGCAGCGTGTCGGAGTGAGCCGCCAGCACCGTCTTGGCGCGCTGGTCGGCCTCCTCGACGATGCGCTGGATCTCGCCGTCGATCTCGCGCGCGACCTCGTCGGAGTAGTCCGGCTCCTGCGAGTACTCGCGGCCCAGGAACGGCTGATCGTGGTTGCGCCCGAACGCGCGCGGCCCGAGCTTCTCGCTCATGCCGAAGCGCATGATCATCGCCTTGGCCGTCGCCGTGACCTTCTCGAGGTCGTTGGCGGCGCCCGTGGTGCGCTCGTCGTAGACGAGCTCCTCGGCGGCGCGCCCGCCCAGCGTCATCGCCAGCGTGTCGCGCAGTTGCGTGCGGGTCGTCAGGTAGGTGTCCTCGGTCGGCATCGAGATCGTGTAGCCGAGCGCCTGGCCGCGCGAGATCACGGAGATCTTGTGCACGGGGTCGCAGCCCTCGAGGTAATGCGCCACGAGCGCGTGGCCCATCTCGTGGTACGCCGTGACGAGCCGCTCCTTCTCGGACAGGAGGCGCGTCTTCTTCTCGGGGCCGGCGATCACGCGCATGATCCCCTCCTCGAGCTCGTCCTGCCCGACGACCTTGCGGCCGCGGCGGGCGGACAGCAGCGCCGCCTCGTTGACGAGGTTGGCGAGATCCGCGCCGGTGAACCCCGGCGTCTGACCTGCCAGCGCGCCCAGGTCGATCTCGCGGGCGATCGGCTTGCCCTTGGTATGCACCTCGAGGATCTTCTTGCGGCCGTCGCGGTCGGGGCGGTCGACCACGATCTGGCGGTCGAAGCGGCCCGGGCGCAGCAGCGCGGGGTCGAGGATGTCGGGGCGGTTGGTGGCCGCGATCAGGATGATGTTGTCCTTCAACTCGAAGCCGTCCATCTCGACCAGCAGCTGGTTGAGCGTCTGCTCGCGCTCGTCGTGACCGCCGCCCAGGCCGGCGCCGCGGTGGCGGCCGACGGCGTCGATCTCGTCCATGAAGATGATGCACGGCGCGTTCTGCTTGGCCTGCTCGAACAGGTCGCGCACGCGCGATGCGCCGACGCCGACGAACATCTCGACGAAGTCGGAGCCCGAGATCGAGAAGAACGGCACGCCCGCCTCGCCCGCGACTGCGCGAGCGAGCAGCGTCTTGCCGGTGCCTGGCGGCCCATACAGCAGCACGCCCTTCGGGATGCGCGCGCCGAGCGCCTGGAACTTCTTGGGGTTCTCGAGGAACTCCTTGATCTCATGCAGCTCCTCGACGGCCTCATCGGCCCCGGCGACGTCCTTGAACGTGATCTTGGGCGAGTCGACCGCCATGCGCTTGGCGCGACTCTTGCCGAAGCTCATGACCTTCGAGCCGCCGCCCTGCATCTGGTTGATCAGGAATATCCAGAGGCCCAGGAAGAGCACGAAGGGCAATGCGCCCAGCAGCAGGCTCAGCCACTCGTTGCCACCGACGCCCGAGAACTCGATCGCATCGGCAGGCACCTTCTTGCTCTTGACGAGCGTCTCGACGAGGCGATCGGCGGCGTCGCCCGTGCGCGGATATCCGGCCTGGTACTTGGTGCCGTCCGCCAGCACCCAGCTGACCTTGACGTTGCTCTGATTGAACTTGACCGACTCGATCGAGCGGGGATTCGTGTTCGCCGTGGCGACGAGCGAGCCCCAGCCGGCCTTCTTCGTAGGTGTGCCGGAGCCGCCGAAATGGAACATGCTCTGTGCCACGTAGACCAGCACGAACACGACCAGGATCGGAAGGGCAACGGTCTTGAACGTCCGGTTCAACTGCAAATCCTCGCGGAGACTGGCTCCGGCGCACGGCAGGAGCTCGAGACGGGCCGCGATGCGGCCGACGGCCCTACGTGGAGCTTATCACGGTCGTTTTTACCCGCTCGCCCGCGATTCGCGGGCTACGACGAAGCTACACCCCGATGCGCGCCTCGTCCACGGTTGCCACGTACGGCAGGCCCCGAAAGCGCTCGTCCGCGTCGAGCCCGTACCCGACGACAAAGCGGTTGGGGATCTCGAAGCCCACGTAGCGGCAGGCCACGTCGACCTCGCGCCGGTCCGGCTTGGCCAGCAGCGCGCAGATCTCGAGCGAGGCTGGTCCGCGCGAGGCCAGGCTGCCGAGCAGGTAGGAGAGCGTCAGGCCCGAGTCGACGATGTCCTCGACCACCAGCACGTGGCGACCGGCGATGGGCGCGTCCAGATCCTTGAGGATGCGCACCACTCCCGAGCTCTCGGTGCCCGAGCCGTACGACGAGATCGCCATGAAGTCGATGGCGCACGGGATCGTGATCGCGCGCAGCAGGTCACCGGCAAAGATCACGGCGCCCTTGAGCACCGCGACGAGCAGCGGATCGAGCCGGTCGTAGTCGCGCGAGACCTGCGCGCCCAGCTCGCCGATCCGCGCGCGCAACTGCTCTTCCGAGATCAGCACGCTCTCGAGCACGCCATCGGGATCGGCAGGCGAACGGGTCACGTGGCGGCGAGTGTGAGCACGAGTCCAGATGATCGGCGGAATGAGGGCGCCACGGCGATGCCCGGAAGTGCCACCGGCTCGCCGTGCGCGGCGACGACAGGGTAGCGAGCGCGCTCGCTGCGGGGCACGCGCGCCTCGAGCAGCATCCGCGCGATCGTGCGCCGCGCCCCCGGCAGGCGCTCGCCCGCCCGCGGGGAGCGCAGGACGAGTGCCGCTGCGAGCGATGCGTCGAGCGCCTCTCCGGAGCTAAGCGCACAGCGCACGAGCGCATCGCCGTAGGCCGTCTCGCCGGGGACCGCGAGGGGCACCTCGCGCATGGGCGCCGGCATCGGGTCTCCGCGCACGATCGCGGTGCGGTCGTAGCGGCGCTCGGCCATGCGGCCCGCGCCGAGCGGCACCGAGCCCGCTCCCGAGCGGGAGCGGGCC
>JALYLC010000852.1 GCA_030774435.1 Actinomycetota bacterium | reverse complement strand
CGCCGGGCCACCGCCGATCACGAGCACCCGCGACCCGGCCTGCGGCACCGGCTCCGGCGTTCGCGCCTCGCGCCCCGTGCGCGGGTTCTGCAGGCACGAGATCGGCAGGCCGAGGTGATAGTGGCCGATGCAGCCCTGATTGCAACCGGTGCAAAGGATGCGGTCATCCTCGCGACCCTCGAGGAGCCGTCGCGGCAGGTCGGGATCGGCGATCAGTGCGCGCGTCATGCCGATTGCGTCGGCCACGCCGGCGACCAGCAGCGCCTCGGCCTCGATCGCCTCGTGAATGCGCGAGGTGGCGATCAGCGGCACCGAAAGCCCGGTGCGCAACACGCCCGCGGGCTCGCGTATGGCCTCGCGTGAGACGGGCGGCGGCGGCACGATCCAGGCCGCGCCGAGGTAGCTCGCCGAGTCGCCGATCACGGCGCTCGCGTAGTCGATCAGTCCCTCGCCGGCGAGCGTGCGCAGGATGGCCGCGGTCTCCGGGGCGTGCCGGCCCTCGGGCAGTGTCTCGTCCGCCGAGAGCCGGATGCCCACCGCGAGCCCGGCGCCTGCGCCGCGCCGCATCGCGAGCAGCGCTTCGCGGACGTAGCGCATGCGCCTGTCGGCGTCACCGCCCCAGGCGTCGTCGCGGCGGTTCGAGCGCTCGCTCAGGAACTGCGTGGGCAGGTAGCCGTGCGAGGCGCACAGCTCGATGCCGTCGAGCCCGGCGGCGCGTGCGTGGCCGGCGACCAGCTCGTGGTGGGCGACGATCTCCTCGATCTCGTCCGAGCTGAGCGCGCGCGGCTCGACCTTGAAGCGCTGGCTCGGCACGGCCGAAGGGGCGACGGCGGGAGCCCGCGGCGGGGAGTCGATCTGCTCGCGGCCGCCGTGGAAGAGCTGCGCGAACAGCCGGCCGCCACCGGCGTGCACGGCCTCGGCGACGCGCGCGAGGCGCTCCACCACCCGTGGGTCGTAGCCCGCGATCGTGTGCCCGGTCAGCAGGCCGCTGGGGTGCACCGCGGTGGCCTCGATGCAGATCAGCCCGGCGCCGCCATGTGCGCGCGCGGCGTGGTAGGCGACGAAGTCGTCGGTCGGCAGGCCGTCCTCGACCAGCGTCGTCTGGTGCGCGGTCGAGACGATGCGGTTGGGGATCTCGACCGGCCCGATCCGCAGCGGGCTGAGAAGCAGCGGGTAGGCCATCGCCGCCGAGGATACGGCAGTTTCCCGAGGTCGAGCCTAGGTCGCGGGCACGTCGCGCAGCGGCTGCGGCAGATGGCTGCGCTCGCGGGCGAGTTGCGCGAGCGCGGCGGTCACGATCTCGGGGTCGAGGGCGTGACCGGACTGCTGCTGGAGAGCCTGCGCCAGGGCTTCGCCGGAGAGAATCTGGGCGAGCTTCACGTGGGCCGCCGCGCAGGCGACGATCCGGCTCTCGACCGGGATGTCGGCGCCGCTCAGGCCGAGCGGATAGCCCGTGCCGTCGAAGCTCTCCTCGTGCGCACCCACGATCTCGGCGACCTCGACGACGCCCGCGACGCTGCGCACCATGCGCTCGCCTGCGCCGGCGTGCGCCTCGTAGGCAAGCTGATCTGGCGACGTGGGCGGGCCAACGAGCGCGAGGATGCGGTCGGGCACCGCAACAGTGCCGATGTCGTGTAACAGTCCCGCGAGCCGGCAGCGGGCCGTGACCGCCTCGCCCAGGCACTGCTGCTCGGAGATGGCCGCCGCCAGCTCCGAGATGCGCTCGGCGTCCACGTGCGGCAGGTCGGAGCGCGCGCCCGACGAGAGCACCAGAGCCCGCGCCAGCCGGATCGTCTCCGGCTCCTCCGCGACCAGATCCTCGACCGTGAGGTCCCCGAACAGCTGTATGCGGTCGCGACCGCGGCGCTTGGCGGCGCCGAGCGCACGCTTGGCGCAGTCGACGAGGCCCTCGACCGATCGCAGTGCGTCTCCCGCGCGCACCGCACCGACCGAGACGGTCACGGGCAGCAGCGTCTCGTCGTCGACGGCCACCGGCAGCGAGGCGACCAGGCGCCGGATCTGCTCCGCAAGCCTGCGCAGCGTCTCGTCGTCGGGGACGCCCGGGGCGAGCACGATGAATGTCTCGCCGTCCCAGCGGCCGAGCACGTCGTACCCGCGCAGCCGCGCCCGCAGGCGGCGGGAGACCTCGCCCAGCACGCGATCCCCCGCGCCGTGGCCATAGCTGTCGCTGATCAGCCCGAAATTGTCGAGGCCGAGCATGAGCACGCTCGGAGGGACGCCCGTGCGGTCGGAGCGGGCGAGCTCGGCAGCGACGGCGTCGAGCATGTGGCGGCGGTCGTAGAGGCCGGTCAGCGCATCGGTGCGTGGACGGCGTTCGGCCTCGCTGCGCGCGCCGTCGGGCCGGGTGAGGGCGATCGCCTCCCCCCGCGCGCGCTGCCAGAGCAGGACGAGACCGGCGACCGCCAGCGCGAGCGCGAGCGCGAGCAAGACGACGACGCCGACGGAGAGGCCGGCCGCGGCGAAGGCAGATGGCGCCGCACGTGCGATCGTCAGCGCCATGGCGACCAGCGCGAGCAGGAGGCTCGTGACGAATGCGGTGAAGGCGACGTTGCGCATGCGAAGAGGGGCGCGGGAGCACCCAAGAGGTCATCGACACGACGGGGGATGAGACGCACCCCCGCGAAGGGGGAAGCGGCGGCTTCCGCCTAAGAAGCTCCAACAGGATGATCGTGGCGTTCGGAGGTCTCGAATCGCCTGCGGTCTGGTTGTCGGGCGCAGTGAGTGGTGGTGGGGTGATTGGGGTCGCCCGACAACCAGACCTGCGGCGACCCTTGGCCCGCGCAAAGAGCCGCGCGAGC
>JALYLC010000851.1 GCA_030774435.1 Actinomycetota bacterium | reverse complement strand
ACTCCATTGCTGGCGCACTGTACGGCCACCGATGCTGACGATGACCTCCCACTGGGGGCCCTTGGTCTTGGTCATCCGCTTGTAGACATTTACGGGCATCTCGGCCTCTCGCCGTGCTGGGCGGGTGCTGTCGCCAGCTTAGGCGAAGACCGAGATGCCCGTCAACCAAGCGGTTTTTCTAGTACCGGTCGAGGTACTGCTTGAACTCCCAGTCGTGCACCTGCTCGCGGTAGTCGGCCCATTCGCGGCGCTTCTCGCCGATGAAGGCGTCGTAGATGTGCTCGCCGAGCGCCGTCCTGAGCACCGAGTCGCCCTCGAGCGCCGTCAGCGCGTCCTCGAGGTTGTGCGGCAGTCCCTTGATGCCGAGCTTTGCCGACTCCTCGTCGGAGAGGTGGTAGATGTTGACGTTCACCGGCTCCGGCGGGCGCAGTCCGCGGCGCACGCCGTCGAGCCCCGCCTGCAGCAGGCAGGCGAAGGCGAGGTACGGGTTGGCGGTGGGGTCGGGCGTCCGCAGCTCGGCACGCGTCGAGTGGCCGCGCTTGGCGGGGATGCGGATCGCGGCCGAACGGTTGCCGGGCGACCACGCGATGTAGACGGGAGCCTCGTAGCCGGGAATCAGGCGCTTGTAGGAGTTGACCGTCGGGTTGCAGATCGCGGTCAGCGCCGGCAGGTGCTCGAGCAGGCCGGCGATGTAGCCGTAGGCCGTGGCCGAGAGCTGCAGCTCGTCGCTCGGATCGAAGAAGGCGTTCTGGCCCCCGCGCGAGAGCGACTGGTTGATGTGCATGCCCGAGCCGTTCTCGCCGTAGAGCGGCTTCGGCATGAACGTGGCGTGGATGCCGTTGCGCGCCGCTGCGTGCTTCACGACCCAGCGGAACGTGATCAGGTTGTCGGCGCAGGTGAGCGCGTCGGCATGGCGGAAGTCGATCTCGTGCTGGCCGACCGCGACCTCGTGGTGCGAGGCCTCGAGGTCGAAGCCGAGGTTCGTCAGCTCGTCCTCGATGTCGCGGCGCGTGTCCTCCGCGAGATCGTCGGGATAGACGTCGAAGTACGAGGCCTGGTCGTGCGGGTCGAGCGTCGGCCGGTTCTCCTCGCCGCGCTTGAAGAGGAAGAACTCCGCCTCGGGCCCGACCGACATGTCGAAGCCCTCGGCCTTCGCGTCTGCGAGCACCTTCTTCAGCTGCACGCGCGGGTCGCCGGCGAAGGGCGTCCCGTCCGGGTCGGCCACGTCGCAGATGATGCGCGCGGTCTTGCCCGACTCACGCTCGCCCCAGGGCAGCACCTGGAAGGTGCTCGGGTCCGGATGGAAGTACATGTCGGACTTCTCGATACGCTTGAACCCGCGGATCGAGGAGCCGTCGAACATCAGCTCGTTGTCGAGGGCCTTCTCGAGCTCCGCCGCGGGAATCGAGATGTTCTTCAACTGGCCGTACAGCTCGGTGAACTGCAGGCGGACGAACTTGACGTCGTTCTCGCGACAGCGCTCGATCAACTCGCGCTTGTCCACTTGTGTCCTCCTCGAGGCGTGAAAATACGAGGCGGCAACCTACAGCGTTGCGACCTCGCCTGCACGTCCCCGCGCCGGGACACGGCACGCGCCGGCATCGCCGCGCGCCAAAGCCGAGTCTACTTCACATCCCCGGACGGCGGCAACGGCTCGGAGATGGAGACCACGCGCTCGACCCTGAACGCCCCGCCGTCGACCAGCAGTACGGCGAGGCGCCGCGGAGTGATGCCGCCCGTGAGCGTCGCAGCCCAGCTGCCGAGCAGCGCATCGTGGGCGGGCAGCGTCTGGAGCGCGGCCGCGACCGCCGCGCGCGAGCCGTCTCCCTTGCCGACCGCTGCGATGACCGCCTCGGCGGCGTCGGCCGCGTACGCCGCCACCGGCGGCGGCTGCCCGTGCAGATCCGCGTACGCGCTCGCGAAGCTGCGCGCGCTCTCGCCGAGCTGCTCCGCGGGCACGAGCCTCGAGATCACGCGCACTCCGTCGGCGGCTGCGCCCACGCCGTCGACGAACCCGAGCGTGTCGAACGTCTCGGGCGCCACCACGGCAGGGCGCAGCGCATCGGGAAGGGCAGCGAGCGCGCGCAGGAAATCGCTCGCCCACGTGCCCGGCGACCCGGCCAGGGCGACGGCCTGGATCTGCGCATCGCGCAGAGCGCCGACGAGGTCTGCCGGTGCGGCTCCCGATGCGTCCAGCTCGAGCACGGGCCCGAGGCCGGCGGCCGGAGCCGCGGTGATCAGCGCCGAGGCGAACGCCGTCTCCGCTCCGGGGCGCTGGCTGATGACCGCGACGCGCATGGCGCCGAGCGCGTTTGCGAGCTGCGCGGCGGCGGTGCCCTCGTCGCTCTCGCTGGGAGCGAGACGGAGCGCACCCGCCTGCCTGTCCGCAGCGTTGAGCGGGGACACGAGCCACAGGCCGGCGGGGCGCAGCACCTGCAGCGCCCGCTTCGAGCATGCGAGGTCGTAGGTGCCGATCGCGGCGAGCGCGCCGGGGTCGGCAGCCGCACGCGCGGCGTTGGCGGCGCAGCGCGCGGGCTCGGTCGCGATGGGCGCCTTGCCCGCGTCGTCCAGCGCCCGTACCTTCACCCGCACCTGCCCGGCGATACCGCCGTGCTCGTCGACGACGAGGCGCACGGCGTCGACCATGGCGCGTCCCTCGTCGGCCGCCGGCCCGGTCAGCGGCGCCTGGACGTAGAGCGTTCGCAGTGGCAGTGCCGCGGTCGCCGTGGTCGGCGGCGGCGCGGGCTGCGAATCGGTGCCGCAACCGGCCGCCAGGAGGCACCCGAGCACGGCCGCGGCGAGGTTATTCCTCGAGCGCACGGCCGACCCAGGCCAGGAGCGCCGCCGCCGGCAGCAGGAAGAGCCCGCCGAACTGGAACTCGACCGCGCCGATCACAGCCATCAGGCCCGCAGCCAGAAAGCACGCCGTCCGGCCGGCCCGCAGCAGCGGCAGCATCGTCAGGAACGAGGGCAGCGCGATCGCGATCGCATCGCCTCCCTGCAGGATCGCCACGACGACGACGGCGAGTGCCGCTGCCAGCACGGGAACGAGCGCGAGCAGCGGTCGGTCGGTGACCTCCATCGCCCGGGATCATGCATGCCGGAGGCGGGAATCGAACCCGCACCTACGCGCTGAGTGCGCCGGCCTGCCGGAGGAGGGCGTCGGTTTCGACCAGGGCGGGCGCCGCCTTGAGCGCGTCGAAGATCTCGCGACCGTGCTGAAGTGCGTGCGTGGCTTCGGTCGGTCGCCCGAGCGCGGTCAGGCAGCGGCCCTGGCCGAGGAGGGCGAACGCATGCTCGGGGATCACACCGAACTGGTGCCAGCGTTCGGCGGCCCGCGCGTAGCCGTCGGCGGCGACCTGGTGGTCACCGTGGG
Organism: Actinomycetota bacterium; assembly: GCA_030774435.1. GTDB lineage: Bacteria > Actinomycetota > Thermoleophilia > Gaiellales > JALYLC01 > JALYLC01. Next base: position 8,990 of record JALYLC010000851.1, on the reverse strand, counting down.
CCTCGGCGAGGGCGGCGCTCACGGTGACGTTCGCGTGGACGGCGATGGGGTGGCGAGACTCGCACGCATCGACGAGGTGTTCGCCGAGCCGGCGGTCGCCGAGCCTCAGGGCCGTGCGCACCATCGCGGGCAGGTAGATCGCGTAGTACAGGGTCTCGCGGGCTCCCGGCGTCGCGAGGATCTCGGCCAGCAGCGTCGCCGCGGCGTCGGCCTGCTCCAGGGCGGCGCGCGCAAGCGCGGCCGACGCGAGGCCGATGACGGCGTAGTCGGGCGCACCCGCTCCAGCCGCCGTGGACTCGAGCCAGTCGAGCGAGCCGGCTACCTGTCGCGCGTGACCGCGCAGCGAGAGGATGCGGGCCTGAGCTGCCCGCGCATTCACCTGCGCCGTGATGTCGGTGTTCTCTGAGCGTTCGACGATCGCAGCGGCCACCTCGAGCGCCTCATCGAATGCGCCGTGACCGAACAGCGGGTCCAGCGTGCTGCCAGTGATGTAAGTGACCGTTTCGGCGAGTCCGCGGTCTTGCGCAAAGGCGATTCCGGAACGCATCGCCTCGAGCGCTGCCACGGCGCCCTCGAACGCCCACAACGTCTCTCCGAAGTTCGCGTAGATCACACCCGCCTCGCGGCCCTGCCCCACTTCGGTGGCAAGAGCGATCGCTTCCCGGAAGTCTTCGAGCCCCGCGGCGTCGCCGAGGTCGCAGCGCGCCAAGCCCCGGTACCCGACGGTGCGCGCCGGGCGGGGCAACCTGAGCTCGCCGGCGAGCGCGAGCGCCTGTTCGGCGTGCTGAATGCTGGGCTCGCCCCTTCCCTGGAGGGCCTCGGCGCGAGCGAGGTCGGTGAGCGCACTGACGAGTACAGGGCCAGCCGGCAACGGCCCGAGAAGGGCTACCGCCTCTGCCGGAAGGTCCGCCCAGCGCGGGTCCCCAGTGCGGTAGAGCACTTCCCCGAGAGAGCCCATCGCGCGGGCGGCGGCCAGCAGGTCGCCCCGCGCCCGGAAGGACGCGATCGCTTCCTCGAGCGCCTCGGCTGCGTCGGCAAAGCGCCCGGTGTGGAACGCGGCTCCTCCGAAGCGGGCGAGGGCCACGGCCCGATCGGGATGCCCGGCAGGGGCGAGCGCAAGCGCGTGCTCGGAGCTCGCGAGTGCGGCGGCGGTGTCCAGTCCGAGCGCGCGCTCTGCCGCGAGGCCGAGGAAGCGCAGCGCGGGCGCTTCGAGCTGGGTCGCCCGCTCGGTCTGTCCGGCGGCCCGGGCGAGGTCGAAGGCAGTGGCGTAGTGGTAAGCGAGCACGTCCGCGAGATCCTCGACGCGGCCGGGGACCTTCGACTCGATCCAGTCGGCTGCTGCGACGTGGCGGGAGGCGCGTGCGGCACGCGGGAGCTGGTTGTAGGCGACGTCGCGGGCGAGGATGTGCCCGAACGCATACTCGGCCTCCCCGGCCATCGAGGACTGCCTTGCGGGCCGCACCAGCTCCTTCCGCGACAGCTCCCGCAACATGCCGATGACCGTCTGCAGGTCGCGCTCGCCCATCTGGGCGACGCCTCCGGCCCAGAACACCTTGCCGATGACGGCAGCGTCGGCCAGCAGTGACTTCGCCTCGGGCTCCAGCGTGTCGAGCCGCGCGGCGATCAGCGCCTGGACCGAGTCGGGGAACGGCACGTCCGCACCCTCCGTCAGCTCCCAGCTGGAGCCGGTCCTGACGAGCAGGTCGCGGTCCTTGAGCAGCCGGACGAACTCCTCTGCGTAGAGCGGGTTGCCGTCTGCCCGATCGAGGATCGGCTGCTGCACCTCGACCGGAAGCACGGTCGCGTCGAGCAGGGCCGAGACGAGCCGGGCGGTCTCCTCCTGGGACAACGGAGCCAGGTTGATCGGTGTCGCGTTCCGCAGCCTCGTGGCGTAATCGGGGTGATGCTCGTACAGCTCGGGCCGGGCGGTGGCGACCAGGAGCAGTGGCACGCCTTCGGCGAGATCGGCGAGGTGCTCGAGAAACGCGAGCATTGCGCCATCCGCCCAGTGCAGATCCTCGAACACCAGCACCGTGGGACGCTCCTCGGCGATCTGTTCGAGGAACCTGCGCCAGGCCGTGAACAGCTCCTCGCGCTCTGCCGACGATGTCGCCTCGATTCCCAGCAACGGCAACAGGCGCTGGCGGAACCACTCGCGCTCCGACCCTTCCGGCAACACGCGATCCAACTTCGCCCGCGCGACATCGGGTGGGTCGGACTCCAGGATCCCGGTGTGCGCCTTCAGGATCTCGCCCAGCGCCCAGAAGGTGATCCCCTCTCCATACGGCAGACAACGGCCCTGTCGCCAGGTCACGAGATCCGGCCGGCCATCCACATACGCGCCGAGCTCGGCCACGAGCCGGCTCTTTCCCAGCCCCGGCTCGCCGACCACCGTCACCAGCTGAACGGAGCTCGCCGCGACGGTCTTGTCGAAGAGCCCCTTGAGAATCGCCAGGTCGATCTCGCGGCCGACGAACGGGCTGTCGTGGGTGCGGGTCAGGTCGGTGCCGAAGCGCGCCCTGGGCGCCTTTGCATGGAACACCCTGACCGGATCCGCCTTCCCCTTCAAGGTCGCGGGCTCCAGCTCCTCGTAGTCGAACACCACCGCAGTCGCCTGATAGGTCGCGTGGCCGACCGCAACAGCCATTTCGGGCGCGACGGACTGGATCCGTGAAGCCGTGTTGATTGCATCCCCGGTCAGGAACCCCTCGCCCGAGGCCGGAGCGACACCCAGACGGACGAGCGCCTCTCCGGTGTTGATCCCTACCCGCAACCGCAACGGAGCCCCGCCGACGCCCACGAGCCGCTCCGCCTCCTCGGCGATCCGGAGCCCGGCACGCACTGCGCGCTCCGGGTCGTCCTCGTGCGCGGCCGGCACTCCGAACACCCCGACCACTGCATCGCCGATGAACTTCTCGACCACCCCGCCGTGCGCCTCGATCTGCGAACGCACGACGCCGAAGTACTTCTCCATGACCCGGTCGACGTCCTCGGGATCCGCCGCCTCGGACGACGCGGTGAACCCGACGAGATCGCAGAACAGCGAGGTGACGACCTTCCGCTCCTCACGCGCCGAAGCACGGGGCTGGAGGGTCATAGCCGCGGTGCAGAAGCCGCAGAACGCGAACCCGTCAGGGTTTTCCTTCCCGCAGCTCGGGCAGACGATCACGCGCCGAGTCTACGATGGCCGGCGGGTTCCCGATGGCCGGCGCGCCGAGGAGAGCTTATGGCCCTGCGTTGGGCGGAGATTGACCTAGACGCGCTCGAGATCCGCGTCGAGCGCTCGTGGGATGTAAGGGAAGGACCGGTCGAGCCCAAGTCGATCGCGGGCACCCGCGTCGTGCCGATCGCGGCGACGCTCGCAGCCGTCCTGCGCGACCACCGCGCCGCCACCGCGTGGCGAGAAGGGCTCGTGTTCGGCCGCTCGCCCGGCCAGCCGTTCAACCCTGGCACCGTGCAGCAACGGGCACGCGCCGCGTGGTCAGAGGCCAAAGTCGGCGCACTGACGCTGCACGAGGCGCGGCATACCTTCGCTTCGCTGATGATCGCCGCTGGTGTCACGCCCAAGGCGCTCCAGACGTATCTGGGACACGGTTCCGTCGCGATCACTCTCGACAGGTACGGACACCTCTTCCCGTCTGACCGAGGCAGGGATGCAGCCGCACTCGACGCGCTGCTCGCGCGCGCCGACACATCTACACGTGTGGCGCAGTTGGACTCGTAACAAGCCGTGCAGGAGGGAGGGCGCGGACAGCCCATCGCCAGTGCGTGACGGCAGCTCGCATCGCGAAGCGTGCGTCGCTGTTTCCGTCGAGTGAGCCGTTCTGCAATCCGCTCTCAAGCGACATCGCAAAGGACGCTGACATCAGCGTATCGCGCTGGAGCGGGATGGCCATACCGGACTCGAGCCGGCGACCGCCAGCTTGTCGAGCTGGTGCGTTGCTGGCGACGCGCGGCGATCATCGACTCGAAATGCCTGTAACGGTGGGTTTTCGGTTGCCTGAGCGCGGCACGTTTGGCTTGGCTACGTGACGGCATGATCGGACGTTTGTGCCGCGAGTGTGCCACGAGCGGCGCGCAAATCCCGTGATCGTCGGAGCAGGTCAGGATAGTTGTTGTCCCTGGGATAGTTCCGGTGGACGACCCGAGGCGTCCGACGTCGCCGAGCAAAGAGGGTGCATGCGGCTGGTCGTGTCGTCAGAGGGTTCGCAGCGCGTCTGTGGGTGAGAGCCGGGCGGCGCGGATCGCGGGAAGGAGGCCAGCGATGGCGCCGATTGCGAGGGCGGCTGCGAGGCCGCCTGCCCAGGCGAGTGTGGGGATGACGGTCGTCCAGTGCTTGGTGTGGGCGTAGACCGCGGTGGCGAGAGTGCCGAGGGTGACGCCGACGGCGCCGCCGAGCAGGGCGAGCAGGATGGCCTCGGAGAGGAATTGGGTGCGGATATGACCCTTGGTGGCCCCCAACGCGCGGCGCAACCCGATCTCAGAGCGGCGCTCGAGCACGGAGATGAGCATGATGTTCGCGACTCCGACGGCGCCGACGAGCAGGGACACCGCGCCGAGCCCGAGGAAGAGCCCACTGAGGGCGCCCTGGGCATCTGCGCGCGCGGTGAGGACGGCGGAGGGTTGGCTGACGTCGACTTCGTTGGGTGCCTCGGGGTTCGCTGTCGCGGCAAGCACGTCCTGGACGGCGGCGACCTGGCTCGTCACGCTGCGGAGGTAGATCGTGGTCGGATGATCATCGAAGCCGAGGTAGGTCCTGGCGGCGGGGAAGCCCACGAGCACGGAGCTGTCGATCTCGGGCGCCAGCACCGCGGAGCTGAGGATGCCGGCGACGTAGAACCACTGCCCGCCCAGCCAGATGCGCTCCCCCGCGTAGATGCGGTCGATGCCGAGCCGCTGCGCGGCGGCGGCGCCGAGCACCGCGACCGGCTCTCGCTCGGTCGCCGCGTTGAGGTAGACGCCGCGAGTGACCGTGGCGCCGACAACGGGCAGGAGTGAGAGCGTGGCGGCCTGGACGCTGAGCGCTCCTGTCTGTGCGGACGGGATGAGCGGGCTGCGGTAGACCGAGGCGCTCGTGCTGCCCGTGTCGGCAACCTGAGTGACGGGGCCGATGCGAGCGATCATCCCCGGTGCTGCGAGCGGCAGTTCCGCGGTGTCGCCGGAGAGTGTCTGGCCGGTGGTGACGGTGAGCAGGTTGGTTCCGAGCCGATCGATCTCAGCGAGCAGCCCCGCCTGCGAGGAGGCCGAGAGGCCAAGCACCGCCACGATCGCAGCGACGCCGATCGCGATGCCGAGCGCGGAGAGCCCGGCGCGCAGCCGTCGGGTGCGCACGCCGATGCTCGCGACACGCGCGAGGTCGGCCAGGCGCAGCTTCCTGGGCGCCGGGCGGGCGGACTCGTTCATGTCTGCTGCCCGGGCGGCAGGTTGACGAGCGCGAACGCCGCCGTGCCGGCGTGCTTGACGAGGGCCTTGACGACGTAGCCGCCCGGCTTGCGGTTTGCCGTGAAGACAGGTGCGACGGCAACGCCGGCGGCGTTCGTCGTGATCCTGACGACGCGAGAGCGGCCGTGGCGAGAGCGAGTGAAGGTCCCGCTCGGACCCCGGCCCGGTGCCGAGAACGTGACGATGGCGTCCGGCACGGGGTTAGCGTCTGCGTCGGTGACGGTAACGGCGAGCCGGATCAGGAAGCGGGCGCGCGTCGCGGCCGACTCGCTTGCCGCTGCGCCTGCGGCGACCGCGCTCGGCTTACCGGCCAGGTTGCGAAGCGCAAAGGTCACCGCCCTCGTGCTGCCGCGCGGCGTTGCGATTTCGGCCAGCGCCGCGGTCGCCGTGAACCTGCCCGCCGCAGTGCCGGCCTCGAAGCGCGGTGAGATCGCAATCCCGGCGGCGGTCGTCGTCACGGTCGCTTGCCAAGCACCACCGCTGAAGCTCGCGCCGGCACCACCGGAGCCCGCTCCCGATGCGCCCGAGCCCCCGCCGCCTGCGCCGAGCGTGAAGGTCACGCTCACGCCCTGCAGAGGTCTCCCACCCGCGTCGAGCAGCTTGACCGCGAGCGGGTGCTTGTAACGCGTCGAGACAGTGGCCGACTGACTCGCTCGCCCGACGACTCTCACCGCTGCCGGTATCCCGGCCGCGGAGTTGGTCAATGCAAACGAGACCGAGCCAAAGGCCGAGCTGGCGATGATCGTGTAGCTGCCGGCAATGCCGTTGGCGTTGAACATCGCTGCCGCTGCCATCCCGGAAGCGTCGGTGCCGACCTTCAGCGTGTTCGACCCGCTGGCCGCGAATCTGACGCTTGCGCCGCTCGTCGGCGCGCTGAACGTGACCGGGACACCGGCGAGCGACGTCGTCAGCGGACACCCGTTCGTGTTAGCGAGTGCCACCTCAAGGTTGCCGGCGAAGGCCGTGTCCAGCGCCGCCGTCTGCGGGCTGCCCCCTGCGAGTGTCAACGCGTTCGGCGCGTTCGTAGTCGGACACGCCGGATTCGGGCTGCTGTCGGCCGTCGCGCGAGCCGCGCCGATGGCGAGTCCTGCGCCGGCAACTGCGACGCCTACGCTCAGAAGCAGCCCCAGGAAGGCGAGCGGGACCGTGTGCCGGGAATCTCGCATCACTCGCTTGCCCTTTCCCGGGTCTCGAATGACGATCCGGCGGCAGGCGGCTTACCGCTGTCGGTGACGATGCGACCGTCGAGCATCTCGACCTGGCGCGGAAGCCGCGCGGCGAGGTCGCGGTCGTGGGTGATCACCACGATCGTCGCGCCGCCTGAATGAAGCGCTTCGAGCAGCGCGAGGATCGCGGCGCCGGTGGCGCTGTCGAGGTTGCCGGTCGGCTCGTCGGCGAGCACGATCGCGGGCTGACCGACGAGCGCGCGCGCGATCGCGACGCGCTGACGCTCTCCGCCCGAGAGTTGCGTCGGCCGGAACCCGGCACGATGGCTAAGACCGACCCTGGCGAGCGCCTCGGCCGCCTGTGTGCGCCGGGCGGAAGCGCTCGCCCCGCTGTAGAGCAGTCCGTCGGCGACGTTTTCCGTGACCGTCGCGTGCTCGGCCAGGAAGAACTGCTGGAACACGAACCCGATGCGCGTGGCACGTAGCGCCGAGAGCTCACGATCCGTCAGCCGCGCGACATCGAGACCCGTCAGGCGCACGATGCCCGAGCTCGGACGATCGAGCGTGCCCATCAGATGCAGCAAGGTCGACTTCCCCGATCCCGACGGGCCGACGATCGCCACCAGCTCGCCGCGATGGACCGTGAAGCTCACCCCGGCCAGCGCCACCACGGGCGGCTCGGCCGGATACGACTTGGTCACCTCCGCGAGCTCGAGTACCGCCTCGGGGCCCGTCGCGACGCTCATTCGCCGGGCACCACGACGCGCTGGCCGGCAGCCACACCGGCGCCGCTGACCTGGACGAGGCCACTGGCGTCGTCGAAGATCCCGAGATCGATAGCCACGAGGTGATGCGCGCCGTTTGCGCCGATCTCCTCGACCGCATAGCCACCGCTTCCGAGCGCGAGCAGCGCCGCGACGGGCACCACCAACGCATCCTCGACGCTGGCGGTGGTGATCGCGACATTGACGGGAGCCTGGTCGAGGCCGCCGGTCGCTGCAGGATCGGACGGAGTAACGCCGACCTCGATCGTGGGCGTGCTCGACCCGCCGCCGCCACCGCCCTGATCGCTCGACGGTACCGTCGCCACGCTGCCCACATAGGTGACCTTCCCGGGCGTCGTCCGGTTGTCGGACAGGGTGATCGTCACCGGGTCGCCGACCTTGACCTCGCCCTGCTGCGCGGCGTCGAGCTGGATCGCGACCCGCCGCACGGTCGACGTGATCGCAAGCACGGGACCGGGCTGCACCGTCGCACCGAGCGTCGGAGTCACGCTCGTCACGCGCGCCGGGCCCGGTTCGAACACGACCGAACCGAGCGGCAGCTCACCCGTCGGGCTCACGCCGTGAGCCGACTGGAACGCCCTGATTGCGGCCACCGTCGCCGCTGTGAGCCTTTCGCCCTTCAACCCCTTGCCGTAGCCGAGCGCGTCCAGGTTCGCATTCAGCTCGGCCACATCACGACCCGCAGACATCCCCGAGACGAATGCTCGCCATTGCGCGACCGATCCGTAGAACAGGACGACCGGCGTGCCGCTGATCGTGTACAGACCCTGACCGCGCCGCACGATCTGCCCGACGGGCGGCAGTGTCGTGAAGGTCGAGCTCTGGCCAGAGAGCGCCGACGACGATTGCGCATCCGCGAGAGTGGCCCGGTCGCCGGCAAGAGCACGCTCGGCCGCCGACACCTGCGCCCGGTCGCCCGCGACCTTCGCCACATCGCCACTCAGGCTCTGCTCCTCGGTCGCGACCGACTGCGCGTCACTCGCACACGCACCAGACGGATTTGTCGGACTGCTCGATGCCCCCTGCGCCGAGTTGACGCCGGCGCACTCGACGGACTGCTTCGCGCGTGCGGCCGCCAGGCTCGCCCGCACGAGCGCGAGCGCCTGCGCGTCCGCAGATAGCAGTGTCCTGGCCGCCTGCAGCGTGCCCTCGTCATTCGCGACCGCGTGCCGCGCCTGCAGCACATCCGACGGCGCCGTCCCCGCGGGCGTGACGATCGTGGACGAGCCCGCGTAGCCAAGCGTCGCGCTCACCAGGGTCTGCGACGACAACGGCTGCCGTCTGACCGCGGCGACCCCTGTCGGGAACGCGTTATCCACAGCGCCCGCCGCCGGCTTCCCGCTACCGCCGAAGGCGCCGGTCGCGGCGACGACCACGACCACCGCGACCAGGCCCGCCAGTGCAGCGAGTACGAGCAGCGAGCGCCGCGACGGCCGCCGGCGAGCCGCCCGGAACTCTTGGTCAGTCGCGGTGCTCATCACCCATGTGTCCGGGCGTACGCGTTGTAGGCGGAATTCGACGGCATATAGGGGGGCCTGTACTTCCCGCAGGCCTGGTTTGCCGCCTCGAACTTCGGCGAACCTTGATTGATTCCAAC
>JALYLC010000850.1 GCA_030774435.1 Actinomycetota bacterium | reverse complement strand
CGCCGCGTGTGCCATTTGGCGTCTTCGCACTGCGAGCGACGACGACCCGCCCCAAAGTCCGAGCCGGGGAGGGTCGCCGGGGAGGGTCTGGCTCCGCCAGGTGGGGCCTGACCCCGCCAGGCGGGGTCTGACCCCAGGTGGCGGAGCCTGGCACCGGACCTTTCCCACGGAGCCGCAAACCGTTAAGGCATGCGCAATGCCAAGTCTTTCACGAGGTCGAGACCAGGCACTCGCCGCGAGCCGCTCTGCAGTGCTTCGATGCCCAGGAAGCGCATGGTTGAGCCAACCGCCACCCCGGGGTCAGGCTCCGCCACCTGGGGTCAGACCCCACCTGGCGGAGCCAGACCCTCCCCGGCGACCCTCCCCGGCTCAGACTCTGGGGCGGGCTCGTCGTCGCTCGCAGAGCGAAGACGCCAAATGGCACACGCGGCGTGTGCCATTTGGCCGTTTCGCTCAGGCGTCGACCGGACTCCCGACGAGCTCCTCGAAGAGCGCCCGGTAGTCCTGCATGGCGATCCGCAGTTCCTCGGTATCGGTCTCGCCGCCGGCGTTCGCGACGGCGATCGCGTGCGCGCGGCGGTAGCGCTCGACGACGTTCGGATGCTCGACGGAGATGAGCGCCGCGCGGTCGTCGAAGTTCTCCATCGGGTACCCACGGTCGCGCATCACGCTCTGGATCAGGCGATCGGCGTCCGAGATCGCGACGGCCGGGTCGTCGACGAACTCGGCCTGCGTTCCCTGCCAGGCGTCTATGAAGCCCTTACGGGCGAGTGGCGCGAGCGGGCGCAGCTCGAGCTCGTCGTGACGGGCCTGCCGCGCGCGCAGCTCGGCCTCTCCCGCTTCGCGGTCGCCCGCGAGGTTGATCGCCCGGTCGTACTCGGGCCCGAAGCCCTCTTTCAGGCGCTCGGAGCGGCGAGTGCGGATTGCGGTGGCGAAGATCAGGACTGCGACGATCACGACTGCAAGGACGATGATGGCCCAGAGCCAGCCGGACATGACGGCCTCCCTCGGACGAGGTGCGTTGACACAAGAGCCTGCCCGCTCGGGAGACGGTCAAAACCTCGACCGGCGGCGCCGACTCGCTCAGCGGCCGAAGCGGTTCGTGATGGGCAGGCGCCGGTCACGGCCGAAGGCCTTGGTGTGAACCTTGATCCCGGGCGGCGCCTGGCGGCGCTTGTACTCGGCGAGGTCGACGAGTCGGGCAACGCGCCTCGCCACCTCGAGGGTGGCCAGGCCGCGCCGGGCGATCTCCTCGGGGGAGAGGTCGTCCTCGACGTAGGCCTCGATCATCGGGTCGAGCTGCTCGTAAGGGGGCAGCGACTGGTCGTCGCGCTGGTCGTCGCGCAATTCCGCCGAGGGCGGGCGCTCGATGATCGAGGCCGGGATGAGCTCGCGGCCCGCCTGCTGGTTGATGTAGCGCGCAAGCGCGAAGACGAGAGTCTTCGGGACATCCTTGATGGGCGCGAAGCCGCCGGCCGAGTCGCCGTAGAGCGTGGAATAGCCGACCGCCGTCTCGGACTTGTTGCCGGTCGTGAGCACGAGCCAGCCGTGCTGATTCGAGAGCGTCATGAGCAGCACGCCGCGGATGCGCGCCTGCAGGTTCTCGGCTGCCAGCCCGCTGGTGCCGGGCAGCGCTCCCTCGAACGACAGCCGCAGGTCCTCGATCGCGACCTCGCGGAACGCGATCCCGAGCCGCTCCGCCACGAGGCGCGCGTCGCTGCGCGTGCCCTCGCTGTTGTAACGCGTCGGCATCGAGACGGCCTCGACGCGGTCGGCACCCAGCGCGTCGGCGGCGAGGGCCGCCACGAGGGCCGAGTCGATTCCGCCCGAGAGACCCAGCAGCACACGCTCGAAACCGTTCTTGCTCACGTAGTCGATAAGGCCTACGCGCAGCGCGGCCCACAGCTCTGCGGCCTGGCCCGCGGGTGGCAGCGCGATGGACGGGGCAAGCGGTGCGTGCTCGCCGCCGAGCGGGAGCTCGATCGTGACCGGCGGATGCACGCGGTGGCGGCGCCCGCGGCGCAGGCGCGAGTCGCGCAGCCGCTCGTGCACGGAGGCGTCCAGATCGACATCGCACACCAGCAGCTCCTCGACGAAGGAGGCGGCGCGCGCGAGCACCGCGCCGTCAGGGCCGAACACGGCGCTGCGCCCGTCGAACACGAGCTCGTCCTGCCCGCCCACGAGATTGCAGTAGGCCACCGCGCAGAGGCCGTCGCGGGCGCGCGTCGCGAGCATCTCCTCGCGCGCCTCGCCCTTGCCGAGGTGGTACGGCGAGGCCGAGATGTTCAGCACGCAGGCCGCTCCGAGAGCAGCCGCCTCGCCGACGGAGTCCGGGAGCCAGACGTCCTCGCACACCGTCAGCGAGAGCGCGCCGTCCGGCACCTCGATATGGAGCGAGCCGCGGCCCGGCGAGAACGTGCGCTCCTCGTCGAAGACGCCGTAGTTGGGCAGCTCGCGCTTGTCGTAGCGCGCGACTATCTGGCCGCCTGCAAGCACCAGTGCCGAGTTGCGCACGCGGTCGACGTCGAGCCACGGGCAGCCCACGATCAGCGGCAGCTCGACCTCGCCCGCGAGCAGCTCCGCCTCGGCCTGACAGGCGCGCAGGAAGGAGGGCCGCAAGAGCAGATCCTCGGGCGGATAGCCCGAGATCCCGAGCTCCGGCGCGAGCACCAGATCCGCGCCTGCACGCGCGGCATCCGCACAGGCGTCGGCGATGCGCTTCCGGTTCTCGGCAAGCGCTCCGACCGTGAGGTCGAGCTGGGCCAGCGCGAGGCGGAGCATCGATTCCACCGTAGCAGCGGACTGCCACGGCGGCGCCCCTACGGTTAGGCGCCCCCGAGCAGCTTGTAGAGCCCGTACGCGGGCTTCTCTTGCCAGTCGAACGTGGCCAGCCCCGAGCGCCAGTAGCTCGTGGGCGACTCGTCGCGCACCAGGTACCAGACGAGCAGCTTGGCGTACGGGTAGTGCGCGCGCACGAGCGTGACCGTCTTGCGCAGCAGATCGGCCTGCTTGGCGGGCGAGATGGTGCCGAGCTTCGGCGTCGGCGCCGTGCGCCAGGCGAACTCCGTGAACCAGATCGGGATCGTGCCGCCGTAGGCCTTGTTCAGCCAGTGCTCGAGCTGGTCGAGGTTGCGCAGCGTGATTGCGCCGTCCGCCGGCTTCTCGTCCGGCTTGAAGTCGGGCGCGAGGCCGTTCATGTACGGGTTGAAGGCGAGCGCATCGGGCCGCGGGCCGCCGGCCTGGCGGTAGGTGTCGAGGAAAGACAGCGGCGCGGCGCCGCCCTGGGCCCCCCGGCTTGCGATCGGCCCGGCCGCGACGCGCGCGTCGGGCGAGACGGCGTGCACGGCGTCGGCGCAGGCCCGCACGAGCCCCGCGAACGTCCTGGCGGCCGTCTGTCCGTTCGGGCCCTGCGGCAGCAGGTACTGGCCGCGGTTGGGCTCGTTCCAGACGGTGAAGTTCTTGACTGCCGGCAGCGGCACGAGCGAGCCGGGCGGTGTGTAGGTGCCGGAGTAGCGCCACGCGACCACGCCGCAGAATTGGCCGTAGGCATCGGCGCTCAGCGGGGCGTAGCGGGGCGCCTTGCCCCCGTTCGCCCAGCGCGGCGAGTTGACGATCGTGAACAGGCTCTGGGCACCGATGGCCGCGGTCTGCTTGTCCATCGCGTCTGTCCGCTTGAAATCGTAGGCGGGGTCGTCGGGGTCATCGGGGGCGACGGGACGATCCGGCGCGACCTGCTCCCACGCGACGTTGTAGCGCACCACCTTGGGAGCGAGCCCGCGTGCGAACGGCCAGGCGTTCGGCTCCTGCGAGGTGAGCAGAGCGTCGTCCTGGATGCCGAGCTGGAGCTCGGCCTGCGCAGGCACGACACCGACCGCCGCGATCAGGACGACGGCGAGCACGAGCGCGCTTGCGAGGGCATGACGCATTCGAGCAGCATCGGCACGCGGGCTGCGAATGCGCTCCCCCGCGCGAGTATTCACATCCGGAGCCCTCAGGTGACGAGTTCTCCGAGAGCGGCGTCGAAGACCTCGCTGTGCCGGTCCACGTCGGCCGCCGAGGTCGCCGGGCACATGAGGGCCATGTTGTGGAACGGCGTCATGACGATCCCGCGGTTGAGCGTGTAGAGATGCAGGTAGTCGTCGAGCTCGCCGTCGATCATGGCCTCGGCCTGGCCGCCGTTGCGGGGCGGCTCCGGATAGAAGTGGTACTCGGCGCGCGCGCCGAGCTGGACGATGCACCAGGGCACGCCGTGGCGGTCGATGGCAGCCTGCACGCCCTCGCGGTAGCGCGTCGCGAGCTCGGTCATGCCTGCGAACGCCTCGTCGGTGAGCACCTCGGCGAGCGTCGCGCGCGTGGCCGCCAGCGAGAGCGCGTTGCCGGCGAGCGTCCCGCCGACGCCGCCCCAGTCCAGGTAGTCGCCCTCGTCGTCGGCCTCGATGCGGTCGAGCACCGCCTGCGAGACGCCGTAGGCCGCCACCGGCACGCCCGCGCCCAGGGACTTGCCGATCGTGAGGATGTCGGGCGTCAGGCCCCAGGCCTGCACGCAGCCGCCGGGGCCGGCCGAGATCGTGTGCGTCTCGTCGTACACGAGCAGCGTCCCCGTCTCGCGGCAGGCCCTCTCGAGTCCCTCGAGGAAGCCGGGCTCGGGCAGGACGATGCCGATGTTCGTGAGCGCGGGCTCGGTCAGGACGCAGGCGACATCCCCGCGGGCGAGCGCGCGACGTACACCGTCGAGGTCGTTGAACTCGACGACGACGGTCGTCTCGCCCGGATCGACCTGCGGCCCGACGTTGCCGGGCTTCGGCGCCGTCTCGCCGTCCTCGCCGATCACGGCGACCGTCTCGTCGACGGAGCCGTGGTAGCACCAGTTGAACACGAGCACCTTGGGTCGCCGCTGGATCTGACGGGCGATGCGCAGGACGAAGCGGTTGGCATCGGTCGCCGTGAGCGCGAACTGCCAGTAAGGCAGGCCGAAGCGGCGGCGCAGCTCGGCGGCAACCCAGGTCGAGTCCTCCGTGGGCATCATCGTCGTCACGCCGCCGAGCTCGCCCATGCGCCTGGCCACCGCGCGCACCGTCGGCTCAGGCGAGTGGCCAGGCATCGACCCCGTGTCGCCGAGCGCGAAGTCGACGTACTCGTGGCCGTCGACATCGGTGATGCGCGCGCCGTGCGCCTCGGCGTAGAAGAGCGGATAGCCGCCGACCCACTTGGCCATCCAGGGCATCGGAACCCCGAAGATCTGCACGCCGCGCGCCTCCTCGGCGAGCACGCGTGAGCGCGGCGTGCGCTCGCGGAAGAGCGCACGCTCCCGCTCGATCAGCGCCTCCAGCCGCGCCCGCTCGATCATCGTTCGGCTCCCGGTCATGGCGGGCGAGGATATCGTGCCCCCATGGGCACGTCGCTGCCGACAGGCGCCGTGCGCGGCGGACACCCGGCGCTCGCGGCCGCTCTGGATGCGCTCGAGCAGCGGCTCGACGGGCTGCGCGAAGAGGGCCGCTACCGGCACTTCGTGGAGCTCGAGCGCCCCGCGCCCGGCGCCCCGTACGTGCGCATCGCAGACGGCAGCGGCCGCGTCGTCGTGGACTGGTGCTCGAACGACTACCTCGGCATGAGCCTGCACCCGGCGGTCGTCGAGGCGGCGTCGCGGGCGCTCGCCGAGCACGGCGTCGGCTCGGGCGGGACGCGCAACATCGCCGGCTCGCACGTGCTCGTGCGCGAGCTCGAGGACGAGCTCGCCGACCTGCACGCACAGGAGGCGGCGCTCGTGTTCACGTCGGGATTCATCGCCAACGAGGCCAGCCTGCGCGCGCTCGGCAGCCTGCTCGAAGGCTGCGTGGTCCTCTCCGACGAGCGCAACCACGCCTCGATGATCGACGGCATCCGCGCCTCCCGCGCCGAGCGCGCCATCTTCCGTCACAACGACCTCGAGCATCTCGGCGAGTTGCTCGAGGCCATGCCGCGCGCCCGTCCGCGCATCGTCGCCTTCGAGTCGATCTACTCGATGGACGGCGACATCGCCCCTCTGGGCGAGATCTGCGCGCTCGCCGCCGAGCATGGCGCACTCACCTACGTCGACGAGACGCACGCGGCAGGTGCCTACGGGCACCAGGGCGCAGGCGTCGCGCAGGCGCTGGGCGCGGCCGCCGACGTCACGGTCATCCAGGGCAGCCTGGCCAAGGGCTACGGGACGCTCGGCGGCTTCATCGCCGGACCGGCGAGTGTCGTCGACAGCGTGCGCAGCCACGCCAGCGGCTTCATCTTCACGACCTCGCTGCCGCCCGCGATCGCGGCCGCGGCGCTCGCGAGCGTCCGCCATCTGCGCACCTCGGATGCCGAGCGCGCAGCGCTGGGGCTGAGCGTGCGCACCCTGCGCGCTGCGTTCGCGCGAGCCGGTGTCGAGGCGATGCCGAGCCAGAGCCACATCGTCCCGGTGCTCATCCCCGGGGCCGAGCGCTGCCGCGAGGTCGCCCAGCGCCTGCTGGCCGAGCATTCGATCTACGTGCAGCCGATCAACTATCCCTCCGTTCCGCGCGGCGGCGAGCGACTCCGCATCGCCCCCACGCCCGCCCACGGCCCGGCACACGCCGAGGCGCTCGCGAGCGCGCTCGCCGCGCTGCTGCCGTGAGAGTCAGCCTCAACCACGTCGCACTCTCGGCGACGGATCTCGCGCGCTCGGCGCGCTTCTACGAGCAGCTCTTCGGCTGCCAGGAGCTGCCCGTGCCCGACGTCGGGTTCCCGACCGTCTGGCTGAGCCTGGGCGACCGTCAGCTGCACCTGTTCGAGCGCGACACCACCGTGCCGCGGCTTCATCACTTCGCGGTTGCCGTCGACGACTTCGCCGAGGCCTGCCGGCGCGCCGAGGCGCTCGGCGCGTTCGAGGGCGCGCCCTACGGCCGCGAGGCCTACCGGCTGCCCGACGGCACCGTGCAACTGTTCCTGCGCGACCCGGACGGGCACCTCGTCGAGGTCGACGGAGCGCCCGGCTCGGGCGACGCCGAAGGCGTCAGGATCGTGCCGCTGTCGGATCTGCGCCCGCAGGAGGGCGAGCGGGTCCACGCGACGCTGTTCCAGACGGGCATCCCGTTCCGGAACGGCGCGGGGCCCGCGTGACGCCGGCCGCATATGCCGTCGGCCTCGCGCGACACGCCGCGGACGGCCGCCTGCTCGACGCCTGGTATCCGCGCACGAATCTGGGAGAGCACCCGGAGTCCGGCGCCAAGATCCTGAGGGCGGCGGGAATCGAGCGCGGCTCGGCGACGCTTGGCGCCGACGCCGTGGAGCGGCTGCTCGAGACGATCCACGGAGTCAATGCCGACACCATCCGGAGCCTGCTCCCGGCGGTGGCCGCGTACAGCCTTGTTCCGCGGAGCTTGATCGTCAGCGCGACCGCGTCGCTCGCCGACGCACCCGTCGACGCCGGCGACGTCTACCTGCGCCTGCACCTGCTCTCGTCGCGGCGCATCCGCCCACACGGCGCGAACCTGAGCGGCATCTTCGGACTGCTCACGAACGTCGCCTGGACGAGCGCGGGGCCGTTCGCAGCGGACGAGCTCGAGCCAGCGCGCCTCGCGGCCTGCGCGCGAGGCGAGCAGCTCACCGTTCACGGCGTCGACAAGTTCCCCCGCATGGTCGATTACGTCGTGCCGTCCGGCGTGCGCATCGCCGACGCCGACCGCGTTCGACTCGGCGCACATCTCGCCGAGGGGACGACGGTCATGCACGAGGGCTTCGTCAACTACAACGCGGGGACGCTCGGAGCCTCGATGGTCGAGGGCCGCATCTCGGCCGGCGTCGTGATCGGCGACGGCAGCGACGTCGGCGGCGGAGCCTCGATCATGGGGACGCTCTCGGGTGGCAACGAGATCGTGATCTCGGTCGGCGAGCGCTGCCTGCTGGGAGCCAACTCGGGCCTCGGCATCCCACTGGGCGACGACTGCACGCTGGAGTCGGGGCTCTACCTCACGGCGGGCACCAAGGTGCGCCTGCCCGATGGCACCGTGGTGCGCGCCCGCGAGCTCTCGGGCATCAGCGGCATGCTCTTCCGGCGCGATTCCCAGACGGGCGCCGTCGAGGCCCACCCGCGCGCGGGAGCAGGCTGGCAGGGCCTCAACGCCGCCCTTCACGCCAACTAGGCGTCGTGCACATAGAGGGGTCAGACCCCGATTTGTGCAGCCGCAAGCGGGTCAACTCCACCGTGCATATAAGGGGGTCAGACCCCGATTTATGCCAACTCCAAGCCGTGCATATAAAGGGGTCAGACCCCGATTTATGCACGCCCAGCTTGGGCGGACTCCGCGAGGTCACACCAGCGTTCGAAGAGGTCGCGCGCGTGTCGCTGCATCAGGGGTGAGCTGAGGCGGAACTCGGCCAGCAGCCGGTCGCTGCCGCCGGGGCCGAGCACGCGGTCGGCGTACTCGGCGTACGCGGGCACGCTCGCCCACTCCTCGCCCATCGACTCGGTGACCTCGACGTGGAATTGCACGGCGTAGGCCGCGCGCCCGACGCGAAAGGCCTGATGCGGATAGGCGGGCGACGACGCCAGCAGCACCGCGCCCTCGGGCAGGTCGAACGTGTCCCCGTGCCATTGCAACGTGTCGATCGCGGCCGGCAGCGCTCCCATCACGGGGTCGTCGACGCCGGCCGCGGTCAGCTCGACCGCCAGCAAGCCCACCTCGGGCGCCGGCCCGGCGTAGACGCGAGCACCGAGTGCCGAGGCCAGCAGCTGCGCCCCGAGGCACGAGCCCCAGAACGGCCTGCCGGCGCGGACATGGCTCGCGATCGCGGCCTTCTCGCCGGCCAGCCAGGGGTGCTTGCTCTCGTCGTTCACGCTCATGGGCCCACCCATGGCGACGATCGCGTCCCACGTGCCCTCGGGCAGCGGCTCGCCCTCGTCGAGCTCGACGCGCAGGAGCTCGTGGGCGCGCTCGGCGAGGACGTCCTCGAACACGCCCGGCGGCTCGCAGGCGATGTGCTGCAACACGAGGATCTGCATCAGGCGCTCGCCGCCGCAACGGGGCGGAGCTGCGCGGCCTCGCGCTTCAGCAGCTCCCAGGCGGCCCGCACGTCGTCCTCGGTCGTCGCGGCGTTGCCGATCGCGAAGCGCAGGACGTGCCGGTCGCGCAATCGCGTATGCGAGAGGTAGGCCTCGCCGCTCGCGTTGACCGCGTCGAGCAGCGCCTCGCTGCGCGCGTCGTCGCCCACGGGGCGAAAGCACACGACCGAGTAGGGCCGCGGCGCGCACAGCTCCCACCCCGGCTCGTCGCGCACCCAGCCCTCGAACAGCTCGGCGAGGCGCACGTGCTCGCGGATCAGTGACTGCAGCCCGGAGCGCCCGTAGCAGCGCAGCACGGCCCACAGCTTGAGCGCGCGGAAGCGCCGGCCGAGCGACGGCCCGTACTCGTTGAGGTTGAGGACGCCCTCGGCAGACGTGCGCAGGTATTCGGGCGTGAGCGCGAACGCGGCTCGCAGGTCGTCGGGGCGAGCCGTGAACAGGCAGGAGCAGTCGATCGGGGTGAAGAGCCACTTGTGCGGATTCACGACGACCGAGTCGGCGCGCTCGAGGCCGGGAGTGCGCAACTCGGGGCACACCCGGGCCGACCCGCTGTAGGCCGCGTCGACGTGCAGCCAGGCGTCCGCCGCAGCTGCCGCAGCCGCGATCTCGGGCACCGGATCGACTGAGGTCGTCGACGTGGTGCCGACGGCGGCGACCACAGCGCAGGCATCGCTCAGGTCGAGCGCAGCCACGCGCATGCGGAAGGCGTCGTCGACGGGGACGTGGCGCAGCTCGAGCCCGAGGATGCGGCAGGCGCGATCGACGGACGAGTGCGCGTGCTCGGACGCGACGACGACGCGGCGATCGGGCCGGGCGCTGCGGGCCGCGCACAGCGCGGCCAGCGTGGAAGTCGAGGCCGAGTCCTCGATGTGGCCGTGCCAGTCCAGCGGCAGATCGAGCAGCTGGCACATCCACGAGAGCGTCAGCTGCTCGAGCTCGGTCACGGCGGGCGACGTGCGCCAGAGCATGCCGTTGGCATTGAGCGTCGCGGTCAGCAACTCGGCGAGGATGCCGGGCTGCGATCCGGTGATCGAGAAATACGCGAAGAAGCGCGGATGGTTCCAGTGCGTCATGCCTGGCAGCAGGACGCGGTCGAGATCGGCGAGCACGTCCGAAAACGGCTCGGGCTGCTCCGGCGGCTCCGCCGGCAGCTGCGCGCGGATCTCGCCCGGCGCCGCCCTCGACATCACGGGCAGCTCGCGCACGCCCTCGAGGTAGTCGGCGGCCCAGTCGATCGCGGCGTGGCCGTCGGCCCGGAACTGCTGCGAAGCCGTCATGCCGGGAGGCTAGCGAGGCGCTGCATGAAACGGGGTCAGGCACGCATCATTCGTGCCTGACCCGGAATATGCAGGCGCGGTCAGGTACCCGCAAGACCGCTCGCCTCCCCGTCGCTACCATCGAGAGC
>JALYLC010000849.1 GCA_030774435.1 Actinomycetota bacterium | reverse complement strand
GCCTGGGCCCAGCGTTGGCGGCCGAGCCGGTGTGGCCGCTGTCCTGGATTCAAGTGCGCTCGTGCGGTGTCCGATGAGATAGCTGGCATGCGCTTCCCGGTCTTTGCGATCCCGGCGCTGGCTGCGGTTTGCGCGGCCGTGTTCGCCGTGGCCGGCGGCTTCGCCACCCGGCGCAGTGGCGCGCGCGTGCAGACGCTTCGAGTCACCGAGCGCGACTTTCGGATTACGGCGCAGAGGGAAGTGCGAGCGGGTGGCGCGACGCTTCGCGTGTACAACAGGGGTCCGGATTCGCACGAGTTGATCGTGGTTCGAGTCGCGGGGGGCAGACTGCCGCTGCGACGCGATGGGCTCACCGTGGACGAGGACGCCGTCGAGCACGAGACCGCCGCCGCTCTCGAGCCGGGCCAGCCCGGTACGACGCGCGAGCTCAGTCTCCATCTCGAACCGGGCCGCTATGAGCTCCTCTGCAACATGACCGGCCATTACATGGGCGGCATGCGCTCGGCCCTGGTGGTGAGGTAGCAGTGCGCCGAAAGCACGCGTTCACGCCGTTCGCGACGCGCGGTCGCCGGGCGGTTGCCGCGATCCTGCTGACCTTCGCCCTCTCCTCGACGGTGACCGTCGTGCTCTCTGTATGGGCGACCTCCGGGTCCCAGCACAAGGCTGCCGTGGTCGAGATCGCCGCGCGCCAGCGCACGCTCGCCGAGCGCTATGTCACCGAGGTGGTGCTCGCCCGCAAGGACGTTCAGGCCGACCCCGGCTATACAGCCGGGCTCTTGCTGAGCAGCGCGGACACCCTCCTTCACGGCGGGACCGCCCCGGCGGTCAACGGCGACGACGACGAGACCAAGTTCCCGCCGGCCCAGGGGCGGGTCGTCCGCGCTCAGCTCGAGCAGGAGCACCGGCTCGTGGTCGACTTGACGCAGACGGGCAGGTCGTGGCTCCTCGGTCGGCCCGTGCCGGTGTCGCTGACTGCGCATGAGCGGCTAACGCCGACCGACCCGCTCGGCCGCCTGCGTGTGCTCGCGGCGCTGACCTCGAGCGTGTCGCTAAACGCCGCGCGGACGATCGCCACCGCCGCGGACCGCAACGTCAGCGACCTCATCACGCTGCAAGTAGTACTTGGCGCGGTCGGGCTGGTGACCTCCCTTCTGCTCGCGTTCGCGCTGATCGCCGCGACACGGCGCCAGACCGCGCACTTCCGCAGCCTCGTGAGCTCCTCGACCGATCTGGTCCTGGTCTTCGGTCGGGGCGGCTGTCGTTACGCGAGCGAGTCGGTGGTACAGATGGCGGGCCGCTCCGAGGAGGAGCTGCTCGGCGAGGGATTCGCCGGTGTCGTGCACCCGGACGATCGGGGCGCGGTGCATGCTGCTCAGGCCACTGGCGAGCCCGCTGAGACCGTGTTCCGCGTGTCCAACCGGTACGGCGAGTGGCGGCATCTCGAGGCACACGCCAGCGACCTGCGCGATGACCGGCGCATCCGCGGCATCGTCCTCAACGCGCGCGACGTCACCGAGCGGATCCTGCTGGAGGAGCAGCTGACGCGCCAGGCGTTCCACGACGGCCTGACCGGCCTAGCCAACCGCGCTCTTTACCGCGATCGCCTCGACCAGGCCCTCGCGCGCTCGGCACGCACGCAAGACGTGCTGGCTGTGCTATTGCTCGACCTCGACGGCTTCAAGCAGGTCAACGACACCCTCGGCCACGATGCGGGCGACCAGCTGCTCACGGAGGTCGCGCGGCGCTTCAGCGAGGCCACCCGGCCCAGCGACACCGTCGCGCGCCTCGGCGGCGACGAGTTCGCGTTCGTGGCGGAAGGCGCACGCGAGGCCCACGCGATCGTGCTTGCGAAGCGACTGCTCGACCGCCTGGCCGAGCCGATCACGATCGGCGGCCGGGAGCTCGCAGTCGGTGCCAGTGTCGGCATCGTGATCCACGAGGGCGGGCCTGGTGACAGCGAGGAGCTGGTCCGCCAGGCCGATGTCGCCATGTATGCGGCGAAGGCAGCGGGACGCGGCCGTTACGAGCTCTTCGGCCAGGACATGGCGCGTGAGTTCGACGAGCTGCTCGGGCTCGAGCACGAGCTTCGCCTCGGCCTGCAG